>NZ_CAXAXI010000015.1:0-66212 GCF_963972995.1 uncultured Altibacter sp. | reverse complement strand
TATTTTAGCGCTACTCCCTTCTTATATGGAACGACAGGATTCTTCCCTTATCTACATGGTAGACCATCTCGTGAAAAAAAGCAATCATCCTGATAGTGGCTTTTACCTTGATACCCTTTCAGCGCTGGCCGAAAAAATCAATCTTTTGGAAGCGCAACAACAAAAGACCCTGCTTATTGGTGTTTCCTACGCTTTGTTGGATCTTTTGGAAGCTCATTCCTTCTCGCTGGAGCACACACTAGTCATGGAGACCGGCGGAATGAAAGGACGTCGTAAAGAAATGGTTAAAGAGGCGTTACACCATGAGCTAAAAAAGGGGTTTGGTGTTTCAGAAATACACAGTGAATATGGGATGACCGAACTGCTTTCTCAGGCATATTCCAAAGGTCATGGTCTATTTCATTGTCCTCCTTGGATGCAAATTGTGACTCGCGATCCGGAAGATGCCTTAACACTGGTCTATGGCAAGACGGGCGGCATCAACGTGATCGATCTCGCCAACCTGTATTCCGTTTCGTTCATTGCCACACAAGATCTGGGAAGAATACACCCCGACGGATCTTTTGAAGTATTGGGGCGGTTTGATAATAGCGACATTCGCGGTTGTAATTTAATGGTGCTGTAATGAAAAAGCCGACGCACAAATCGCCTCAAGGATGTGTCTGGACATTATTAGTCATGGTCATTGGCGGGATTGTTTTTAGTGTGCTGCAAATAGGAACCAATCTCCCTACATTTTTAAACGTTGCTATTGGACTGTTCCTAGGTTTGGTAATCACATATACTTTTTTGGGTAAACCGAAATTGAAGAGTGTGTTTCAAAGCTTTCTGTTGGTATTGTTTGTATTTCTGGCTTTAAAAACGCTTTTCGGGTTGCTCATTGATCTATGGGAGACCCATAGCAAAGATATGGTATTCACTTCGGAAGAAAAAGTGCTGCAAACTACCATAATTGATGATAACGACACGATTCCCGTATTTTCAAGTACCCGCAGATGGACCGATAATTATGGTAATTTGTTTGAAGGAGATCTCACGGTACGCGTCAACGATTACTACGCTTTAAAAGATTATATCGCTACGTATCGTACCGGTACGCGCGGCAATTTTTGGGGTAATCTCTACGATCATATAGAACGCAAGGACCTTCCCAGCCTCGATCTGGTAATCCGGAATTTTGAACGTATTCGTGCCGAAAGAAACCTAAACCAAATGGAATTCGCTGAAATGGTCGTTAGCTGTATTCAGGATATTCCTTATGCCTTTGTTTTTTCCGAAGCATGCCTTCCGGCCGACAGGTATGAATCTTCGATCAAAGAGATCCTGCAACAATGTCCGGAATGCTGCATTGGAAATATTGCCTACGGTATTCAAAATCCGGTCTCCTTCATTCAAAATTTAAAAGGGGATTGTGACACGCGAACGGTGTTGATCTATTCCATTTTAAAATATTTTCAATACGACGTTGCCATCGCTAACAGCGACTTCTATAAACATTCGATCCTCGCCATCAATATACCGGCCAGTGGTTTATTTAAGGTTCACAATGGAAAGAAGTATATTTTATGGGAAACCACCGCTGCCTATTTTCAAGCCGGCTATTTGTCCCCGAATTTCGCCGACGTGACGCATTGGAACATTGTACTAACCAGCAAATAACACGCTATGAACACACAACTTTTTACCCTGGCACTTTTAGAAATCCTCTTGTCGATCATCATCACGGTAATGATCGTCTTTATTTCATACAAATTGCTAAAACGTCTCTTCTTTACACAGGAGGAATTGGCAGGCAGTAATCTTTCATTTACCGTATTCACCTCGGGAATTGTGCTGTCCATTGGTATCATTTTAAGTGAGATCCTTCCATCTATTACCAATGTGATACGGCTATCGTTAAATCATGTAGAAACGATTGACACCCTTACGGTCGTAAAATATTCGGGAATTTATCTTTTTATTGGTTTTGTCATGGCGGTTTTTATCAATTTGACCGTTTTCTTCCTTTTTTCAATACTTACAAAAGGGGTAAACGAATTTAAAGAGATACAAAAGAACAACCTTTCTGTAGCCATCATGGTCGTTGCCATCTTGATAAGTATAACACTCATCGTTAAGGATAGTATTGCGTTGCTTATTAGTGCTTTGATCCCTTATCCCGAGGTCACGAATTTTTTGTAAATCCGGTGTAAGGTTTTTATCGTATATAAGACCAAGTAACTGTTATGATAGCAAGTAAAGCTTGTTCATAATTTTGGTTGGTTAGTTAATGTTGAAAATCCTTATTTCTTCTGAAATCGGGATTTTCTTCTTTTATACCACTTTTATTATGAAATAGTTTTTTTTACCTCGCTGAAGCAATACGAATTGATTATTTATTAAGTCTTCAGAATTGATCGTATACCCTTCGGAAACCTTTTCCTTATTCACCGATATAGACTGCTCTTTTAAAGCACGCCTCGCTTCACCATTGGATTTTAAAAATCCGGTCTGCTCGGCTAGTGCACTTATAATATCAAGTCCTTCTGCGATAACTGAAGCTTCGACTTCCCCCTGCGGCACCCCTTCAAAAACATCTAAAAAGGTAGCCTTGTCCAATTGTTTCAGTTGGGTAGAAGTAGCGCGCCCAAACAGAATTTCCGATGCCTGGATTGCTTTTTCCAATGCTTCGACACCGTGGACGGTCGTAGTTACTTCTTCTGCCAAACGTCGTTGCAGTAATCGCAGGTGCGGCGCTTCGCCATGTTCCATTATAAGGGCACCTATGGTAGACTTATCTAAGAACGTGAAGATCTTAATATATTTCTCGGCATCTGCATCACTGGTGTTCAACCAATATTGATAGAACTTATAAGGAGAGGTACGCTTGGCGTCCAACCACACATTCCCGCCTTCGCTCTTTCCAAATTTACTACCGTCACTTTTTGTGATCAACGGGCAGGTCAATGCAAATCCCTTACCTCCGGCAATACGCCTAATTAGTTCAGTTCCGGTCGTGATATTTCCCCATTGATCGCTACCTCCCATTTGCAGGGTACAGGTATGTTCCCTGAACAAATGCAGGAAGTCGTACCCTTGTACTAACTGGTATGTGAACTCTGTGAATGACATCCCTTCAGTAGCATCCCCGGAAATTCGATTCTTGACTGAATCTTTGGCCATCATATAGTTGATGGTGATGTGTTTTCCCACATCCCGAATAAAACCAAGAAAGGAGAAGTCCTTCATCCAATCGTAATTATTGACCATGACAGCTTGGTTAGGAGCACCCGACGAAAAGTCCAGAAATCGTGAAAGCTGCGCACGAACACATTCTTGATTGTGACGTAGCGTAGCCTCATCCAATAAATTCCGTTCGCTTGACTTCCCCGAGGGATCCCCAATCATTCCGGTTGCGCCACCCACTAAAGCAACGGGCTTGTGTCCACATCGCTGGTAGAAGGCCAATAGCATGATGGGCACCAAATTACCAATATGAAGGGAGTCCGCAGTGGGATCGAACCCTACATAGGCTGCTCGCATTTGTTCCATGAGATGCGCTTCGGTATCGGGCATCACATCGTGGATCATGCCACGCCATTGTAGTTCTTCAACGAAATTCTTTAATTGCATTTTTTAGACTTTTGGCAAAGATAGTTGGAAGCTTTAAAAGAGGAAAGCGTATTGTAAAAAAGAGTATTTTCGTAAGATGATATTAGTAACCGGAGGTACAGGCTTGGTAGGTTCACACCTGTTGTTGGCATTAGTGCAACAGCAGAAAACTGTTCGAGCTATCCATAGGGCTACCAGTGATCTCAACGAGGTGCGTAAGGTATTCCGGTACTTCTCTCCCGAAGCCGATACACTTTTTGATAGGATTGAATGGGTGGAAGCCAATATATTGGACATTCCGGCACTTACAGATGCTTTTCAAGGAATTACCAAAGTCTATCATGCTGCAGCCTACATTAGTTTTAATACGAAGCAGTATCGCAAAATTAAGAAAGCTAATGTAGAGGGAACCGCCAACATTGTTAACCTGTGCCTTGCGCATGACATCTCAAAATTATGCTATGTGAGCTCAGTGGCTACGCTAGGATCAAAGGAAGGAGGTCTTATTGATGAAACCACCCATTGGAACCCGGAAGCAAAAAATAGCGTATATGCCATCACAAAATACGGAGCCGAAATGGAGGTATGGCGCGGCACCCAAGAAGGGCTCCCTGCCGTGATCGTGCATCCCGGGATTATTTTAGGGGAAGGTCATTGGTCCTCCGGAAGCAGCGTCCTTGTTAAGCGTGCTTCCAAAGGGATGAAGTACACTCCTTCGGGCGGCATAGGCGTGGTAGATGTCAAGGACGTTGTGAATGCCATGATCACACTTATGGAAGGATCGACGTATAATGATAATTTTATACTGGTGGGTGAAAATGTGAGGTATAAAACATTGTTAACAGATTTGGCAGTGCGCTTTGGAAACACTCCGCCACAGAAAAAATTACCCAAGTGGATCATGCTGTTAGTATCAAACCTGGATGGTCTATCGGCCGTGCTCTTCGGCACAAAGAAAAAACTTCCCAAAGCTACAGTACGTTCTATGTATACCGAATCATATTATGATGCTTCAAAAATTAAAATGGTTACAAACTTTAAGTTCACATCATACGCAGAAACGCTAGATCGCATCACCACCCATTATTCTTCCGTAGCTAACGAGTCTGATGCCACCGGCTGAACAAGCTTTTGCTCCTGTTTCACACTATCGATCTTTTGCTGGAAGCCCTGTTCTTTTTGAAATGCTTTTTGTACACTATCCTTTTGTTCTTTAATGGCATGCAATTTGGTTTCCACCTTTGTAAAAAGCTCGATATAACCATTAAGATTAGAGGTATAATAAGCGTTGCTCTTCACAAACTGAAGGCTGTCTATGGCATACTTTTTATAGAGGACAGAATCCAGTTTAATACCGCTCTCATTGATGGTTTGTACACTAATACTGCGTGCGGCGTTCATAAGATACGCATCCACAAAAATGTCCACCATTTTTTCTTCAGAAATAAGATCGTCGGGGCGTTCGGGGCGTTTTACGTCTTGGCAGGCCATACAAAACAATAGAGAAAGCAGTGCAAAGTACCTCATCATCCTCTATTAAAGGTTAAGCGTTCGCCCAGACTTCTATTGGGGTATTTCCCGTTCTCATAGGCAATGACACCATTAATAAGGGTGTGAGTAACACGCGATTTGAATGTAGTACCTTCAAAAGGAGACCAGCCGCATTTATATGCCAGATTGTCTTTATTTACGGTCCACGGAGCATTGGGATCCACAAGTACCAAATCTGCCTTAAACCCTCTTTTAATATATCCTCTATCTTTTATTTGAAAGAGGATCGCCGGGTTATGCGCAGTCTTTTGAACAATTTTCTCGACGGAAATCCTTCCTTTGTGATGCATTTCAAAAAGTGCTTCCAGAGCATGTTGGACCAAAGGTCCACCGGAAGGAGCCTTGGTGTAGACTGCAGCCTTTTCTTCCAAGGTATGAGGCGCATGGTCTGTAGCGATCACATCGATACGGTCATCATTAAGGGCTTTCCACAACCCATCGCGATCCTTTTCGGTCTTGACAGCAGGATTCCATTTTATCTTGGTACCTTTCGTTTTATAATCGGCATCGGTAAACCAGAGATGATGTATGCATACTTCGGCTGTGATTTTCTTCTCCGCCAAAGGTTTCTTGTTGGAGAACAGATGGGTTTCCTTTTCGGTGGAGAGGTGAAAAACGTGAAGTCGGGCACCCGTCTTTTTAGCTAAAGCTACAGCTTTGGAAGAAGACAGATAGCAAGCTTCTTCACTTCGAATTTTTGGGTGCATCTCAATTGGAATGTCATCGCCGTACTTCTTTATATAAGTTGCCAAATTCTTTTGAATTGTTGCTTCATCTTCGCAATGAACCGAAATAAGAAGTTTGGTTTTTTTAAAGATCTCTTCGAGTACCTTTGGATTGTCAACCAACATGTTTCCTGTCGAAGAACCAAGAAATAATTTTAGTCCAGCAACCTTTGTTTCGTCAACTTTTAAGATCTCATCAAGATTGTCGTTGGTACCGCCAAACATAAAAGAATAGTTGGCCCAAGAGCTCCGAGATGCGATATCGAACTTATCTTCCAGAAGCTCAATAGTAGTAGCCTGCGGTACTGTATTGGGCATTTCTATAAAGGATGTGATCCCGCCAGCCACTGCCGCTTTCGATTCGGTTTCTATAGTAGCTTTGTGTGTTAGTCCGGGTTCGCGAAAATGCACTTGATCATCGATCATTCCGGGAATGAGATAAAGACCGTCTGCATCGATCACCTTTGTATCTCCCGATTTCACGCTGATGCTGTTTGACACTTCCACGATAATATCCTTTTCTACTAGGACATCGCCACGAAAGATAACGCCTTCGTTGACAATATTTGCATTCTTAATTAAAATTGGTTTCATTGAAAATCGTACCTCTTAAACAAGCTTTTAAACTTCATTGTTATCACTCCAAAAATTGCTTCGGAAATAATCCCGCCACTCATTTTTGATTCTCCTTTGGTTCTATCTGTAAACACTACGGGAATCTCCACGATCTCAAATTTCCGAAGATGCGCTTTAAATTTCATTTCGATCTGAAATGCGTAGCCTACAAACTGTATATTGTCCAAATTTATTTTCTGCAGGACTTCATTTTTGTAACATACAAAACCTGCTGTTGTATCGTAAATGTCCATACCTGTAATGATACGCACATATTTGGAGGCCAACCACGAGAGCAGCACCCTGCTCATGGGCCAATTGACCACATTTACCCCTTTTACATAGCGGGACCCAATGGACATGTGATACCCTTCTTTTGCACACGCATTGTACAGGCGTATAAGATCATTCGGGTTGTGTGAAAAATCGGCGTCCATTTCGAATACATATTCATACGATCGCTCCAATGCCCATTTAAATCCTGCAATATATGCTGTACCCAAACCCATTTTTCCCGAACGCTCTAGTATGTGAAGCTTATTAGGGAACTCATGCATCATGGACCTTACTTGTGCCGCAGTCCCATCGGGAGAGTTGTCGTCAACGACTAGTATATCGAAAGCACGCTGTAAGGAGAAAATATTGCGAATAAGCCGTTCAATATTTTCGATCTCATTATATGTGGGTATTACCACCACAGCTTTGGACATACTCCCTTTTTTTGAGCAAATGTACCCTTTTTTGTGCAAAATTATGTGAAGGAAAATCTAATTGCACCGATTCGGCGAAATTAAATTTACAGTACCTTTACTTGAAAATTGGGCATGGATTATATTGAACGAAATTTCGTTTCGCAGGACTGGATCATCCTATTGATGGTGATCTGTTTGGTTCTGTATGCCTTGGCGAAATACCTTTACCCCAAACGTTTTGAAGAATTTGTGATGTTGCCTATCACCAATAAATACTTTATGGTACAGGGCAGAAATGACGAGATCAACCACCCTTTTAACTTACTCTTGCTTGTTACCCAAGTGGTTTCAGTATCTCTGTTTATATTTTTGCTTATTCAAATTAACAACCCTAAAGTCTTACATGAGAACCCTTGGCTGTTTGTTCAAATTTGCACCGGTTATGTTGTTTTTGTAAGTATTAAATTTGCACTTGAGAAGATCATAGGAAATATATTCTCCATCGATGCTCTTATAAACAGTTATTTATATCAAAAATTGAGCTACAGGAATCTAATTGCCATACTTTTTTTTATGGCAAATCTCATCTTCTATTTTGTCTATCAGCCCTCGTCAACAGTGTTACTCATCTTTGTATTGGTCGTGTTGGCCCTAAACAGTATTGCGCTGTTTTACAGCTACAAAACAAACGGAAACGCGATAATGCGTAATTTCTTTTATTTTATTTTGTATCTTTGCGCACTTGAAATTTCACCGTATATCATCCTCTATAAAACGTTGGTATGATCGGAAAAACCAAAAATCCAGTTGTCTATGAAAGTGAAAACTATTTTAGTTTCTCAGCCCGAGCCTAAGGTTGAAAACTCTCCCTATTTCGATTTGATTGAAAAACAGAAAGTTAAAATAGATTTCAGGCCTTTTATACATGTTGAAGGAGTTTCAGGTAAAGATGTTCGCTCACAGAAAGTCGATCTCACAAAATACTCTGCCGTAGTACTTACCAGCAGAAATGCCGTGGATCATTTTTTCAGAATCTCCGAAGAATTGCGGTTCAAGGTGCCCGATACGATGAAATACTTTTGCCAGAGTGAAGCTGTTGCATTCTATCTACAAAAATATGTGGTCTACCGAAAGCGTAAGATTTATGTTGGGAAGCGCACTTTTACCGAGCTTTCTCCACTTATAAAAAAATATAAGAACGAGAAGTTCTTACTCCCTTCTTCTGATAAATTAAAGCCGGAGGTGCCAATGGTTCTTAACGATCTGGGGGTCGACTGGAAGCAAGCGACTTTCTATAAGACTGTAGTCAGTGACCTTTCCGATCTTCGGGATGTGTATTATGATATCTTGGTGTTCTTCAGCCCCAGCGGTATTGAATCATTGCTACATAACTTCCCGGATTTCAAACAAAATGACACCCGTATAGCAGTCTTTGGAAACACGACCGTGAAGGCCGCTACAGATAGTGGTTTACGCGTAGACATTCAAGCTCCGACACCGGAAACGCCTTCCATGACCATGGCATTAGAGAAATATATTAAAGAGGTAAACAAGAAATAAGCTATAGCTTGTTTAAACAACAATAAAATCTATCAATATAAATTCTTAGTAAAAAAAAGGCTTCGGATCGATATCCAAAGCCTTTTTTTATTCAAACTAACGAAAGCCTCACTAATTAATAGGCGCTCCCGAGAGTATTTCCTCATTCGCAAATTCTTCGAACTTTTTGAAATTCTCTTTAAACGAAGAAGCCAGTTCCTGTGCTTGGATGTCGTAAGCCTTTTTATTCTTCCAAGTGTCTTTGGGATTTAGCACTTCACTTGGAACATTCGGGCACGATTGCGGTACTTGAAGCCCAAAAATAGGATGTTGTTCGTAGGCCACATCGTTTAAATCACCATTGAGAGCTGCCGTAATCATCGCACGGGTGAATTTAAGTTTCATTCTACTTCCCACACCGTAAGGACCTCCGGTCCAACCGGTATTGATCAACCAGACATTCACGCCGGCATTCTTCATTTTCTTGCTCAGCATCTCCCCATATTCGGTGGGGTGCAACGGCATGAAAGGAGCTCCGAAGCAGGCCGAAAAGTTAGGTGTAGGCTCATTGATCCCTTCCTCGGTCCCAGCCACCTTGGCCGTATACCCGCTAATAAAGTGGTACGCTGCCTGACCCGGAGTAAGTTTAGAAATAGGAGGCAACACACCAAAAGCATCGGCTGTTAGAAAAAAGATATTCTTAGGGTTTTCGCCAATAGATGGTTCTTGTATATTATCGATGTGATAAATAGGATAACTCACACGCGTATTCTGTGTGATGGAGGTATTGGCAAAATTCACTTCCCCTTTTTCGTTGAGGATCACATTTTCAAGAATGGCACCCGGCTTGATCGCATGATAGATATCCGGTTCGTTCTCTTCGGAAAGATTGATCACTTTGGCATAGCATCCTCCTTCGAAATTAAAGATTGTATTCTCTGCTGTCCAACCGTGTTCATCGTCACCGATGAGTTTCCGATTTGGATCTGCAGAAAGCGTTGTCTTTCCTGTTCCAGACAAGCCAAAGAAAATAGCCGTCTCACCATCGTCACCTACATTTGCAGAGCAGTGCATTGGCATGGTATTCTTGTAAACCGGGAGAATAAAATTAAGCGCCGAGAATATTCCTTTTTTGATCTCCCCTGTATATCCGGTTCCACCTATCAAGGCGATCTTTTTAGTAAAATTGAGGATGGCAAAATTGTGTTGTCTTGTTCCATCAATCTCTGGATCAGCTTTAAATCCGGGCGCATTCACGATAAGCCACTCTGGATCGAAGTTATCCAATTCAGCGTCAGTAGGTCGTAAGAACATGTTGTGAGCAAACATATTCGACCATGGATATTCTGTAATCACACGAATGTTCAAGCGATACGCATCATCGGCACAGGCATAACTGTCACGCACGTAAATCTCTTTTTCAGAAAGGTAATCGACTACTTTATCGTATAAAGCGTCGAACATATTCGTAGGAAACGGAATGTTGATATTCCCCCACCATACCTTATCTCTAGTGACGTCGTCTTTAACGATAAAACGATCTTTGGGTGAGCGTCCTGTAAACTCTCCTGTATTAACAGCAAGAGCACCGCTGCTGGCTTCTACTCCCTGCCCTTTTTGAATGGTTTCGTTATGGAGTTCTTGTGAAGATAATTGATACTTAACTTTTGCATTTTTGATCCCGTATTGGTCTACGGAAATCATTTTCGTAGTTTGGTTTTTACCGACCATAACTTATTTTAATTGTTGTGGTACAAAAATAATAAAACTACCACAGATTCATCCTTTAAAAAAACATAATTATCCCGACTTAATTGTTAATAAACCATAGGCCCACCGAATCCATCCGGAAATTAACAGCAGCCCTCCCAGCGGTGTCACCGGTCCTAAAAACGAAACAGAAAAAGGAAGCACCGCTTGCAACGCCAAGAGATATATGGAACCTGAGAACAATACAATTCCGAAAACAAAAAAACGAAATACCCATTTTCGGGTGGCAGCCGGTACTTGGGTAGCAAAACCGAGTATCAATAAAGCGATCGCGTGATACATTTGGTAGCGCACACCAGTTTCAAAAGTTGCTATCGCATCTGACCCCACAAAATTTTTGAGTCCGTGGGCACCAAAGGCACCAACAGCGATTGTCATGGCACCCAACAGGGTAGCTGTTACCACAATTTTTTTATCGAAATCCCGCATAATTTACGCTTACAATTAGTACTTTCGCTTCGTAACATATCTACTACAAAGCTAACGAAAAACTACGGATGAGAAACATTTTGATCATTGGGGCCGGGCGTTCGGCAACAAGTTTAATTCAATATTTACTAGACCGATCTGAAGCCGAAGAACTCTTTATCACCATTGGTGATATCTCGATACAGAACGCTCAAAAGTTCACAGATGGTCACCCCAATGCCCGAGGCATTTTACTTGATGTTTTTAATGAATCTCAGCGCAGACGTGCCGTAGAGAACAGCGACCTTGTCATCTCTATGTTACCTGCACGTTATCACATTGAAGTAGCAAAAGATTGTATCGAATTTGGAAAACATCTTGTGACGGCCTCTTATGTGAGTGACCAGATGCAGTCCTTAGATACACGGGCAAAGGCAAAGGGCTTGGTGTTCATGAATGAGATAGGATTAGACCCCGGAATCGACCACATGAGTGCCATGCAGGTGATCGATCGTATTCGCGCCAAAGGAGGAAAAATGCTATTGTTCGAATCCTTCACAGGCGGATTGATAGCTCCCGAAAGCGATGACAACCTTTGGCATTACAAATTCACCTGGAACCCGCGAAATGTCGTACTCGCAGGACAGGGTGGCGCTGCTGAATTTATTCAAGAGGGCACTTATAAATATATCCCCTATCACCGTTTGTTTCGAAGAACAGAATTTTTAGATGTTGAGGGCCATGGTCGTTTCGAAGCTTATGCTAACAGAAATTCTTTGAAATACCGTAAGGTATACGGATTGGAAGATGTGCTAACATTGTACAGAGGGACCATTCGTCATGTAGGATTCAGCAAGGCCTGGAACATGTTTGTTCAGTTAGGGATGACAGACGACGATTATACGATCCCTAATTCTGAAGCACTTTCCTACCGTAATTTTGTAAATCTGTTCTTGCCTTATTCCCCAACCGATTCGGTGGAATTGAAATTACGTCATAATCTTAAGATCGACCAAGACGATCTCATGTGGGGGAAACTGGAAGAATTGGATATTTTCAATTCCGAAAAGAAGATAGGTATTAAAGATGCTACCCCGGCGCAGGCACTTCAAAGAATACTAGAAGATAAATGGACCTTGAAGGAAGCCGACAAAGATATGATCGTAATGTACCATAAGTTTGGGTACGAATTGAAGGGTTCCAAATACCAGATTGACAGTAATATGGTAATTAAGGGGGATGACCAAAATTATACGGCAATGGCTAAGACCGTTGGTCTGCCTGTCGCCATAGCGGCATTAAAGATATTGAACGAAGAGATCACAACACCCGGAGTACAACTACCCATCGCTAAAGAAGTCTACGAACCCATACTGAAGGAGTTGGAAGATTTTGGCATTCGTTTTACTGAAAGTGATGTCCCTTATCTAGGGTATAACCCGAATAATGTTGCCGGCTAGGAAGCAACCGGTTCGAGCATTCGCCACAGGCGAAAACACCACGCGCGAAGGATGTCCTTCGCGCGTGGTACGTTTTTCACGTTTTGAAAAACACTCGAACCTTTCCTTCTTATCGTCTTCCCAGAAAAATACTAATAAAGTACAACAAGGTAGCCAGGGAGCCGAGAGCAGAAACCACGTAAGTGCGGGCCGCCCATTTTAAAGCATCTTTCGCCCCAGCATGCTCTTGTGGCGTCACCATATTGGCGCTTTCCAACCACGCCAGCGCACGCTTGCTAGCGTCAAATTCGACCGGAAGGGTGATGAACGCAAATACCGTGGTCAAGGCAAATAACAGAATACCAACTAAAAAGATCGTGTTCCCAATTAGCGAACCTGTCACCGATAGTACTAAACCGGCCATGATGACAAAATTCGATAGTTTGCTTGAGATACTCACCGCAGGTACGATCGCCGATCGCATTTTCAACCAACTATAGGCCGTAGCATGTTGTACAGCATGCCCGCATTCGTGCGCTGCTACTGCTGCTGCTGCTGCATTTCGCTGCATGTATACCGGCTCACTAAGATTTACTGTTTTCTTCGCCGGATTATAATGGTCTGTAAGTTCACCTGCAACCGAGATCACTTGTACGTCGAGGATGCCATTGTCACGTAACATCTTCTCGGCAATCTCCTTTCCGCTCATGCCGTTTTGCAAATGGATTTGAGAGTATTTTTTAAATTTACTTTTCAATTTATTGCTCACATACATGCTCACCAAAAAGATGATCCCGGCTAATATATAATATCCAATCATTGTTTTTTTTTGTTTTAAATGTACAAAGGGAATAGCAAAAAGTGTGCTAAAATTTAGCCAACAATATTTACAATCTTTCCGGGTACCACAATTACCTTTTTCGGGCTGCGACCCTCCAAATAGTGGGCGGTCTTCTCATGTGACATGACGGCAGCCTCAATGGCGTCCTTTGACAGGTCCAAAGGCAATTCTAAGGTGAAACGCATTTTCCCATTAAAGGAAATCGGATATTCTTTCGTGCTTTCGACCAAATAAGAAGCTTCGAATGTTGGAAAAGGTGCCGTTGAAATGCTCTTACCATGCCCTAGTCTTTGCCACAACTCTTCTGCAATATGCGGAGCGTATGGCGAGATGAGCCCCAAAATAGGCTCTAGGATCTCTCGGGAAGTGCATTGTTGTGCTGTAAGCTCGTTCACAGCGATCATAAAGGTTGAAACCGAGGTATTAAAGCTAAAATTCTCGATATCTTCCTGTACTTTCTTGATCGTCTTGTGCAGGGTCTTTAAACTTTCTTTGGAAGCTTGCTCATCGCTTACATAAAAAGTATCACCGGCAGCAGAATGGTATAATTTCCATAACTTTTTTAAAAAACCGTGCACCCCTGTGATACCGGCAGTGTTCCATGGCTTGGCTTGCTCTAAGGGCCCCAGAAACATCTCGTACATGCGCAAGGTATCTGCTCCATACTGCGCACAAATATCATCGGGATTGACGACATTGTATTTAGACTTAGACATTTTTTCGACCTCTCGGGAGACTTTGAAAGCCCCGTCTTCTTCCGTAATAAAATCAGCGTCGGAGAATTCAGGACGCCACGCCTTAAAAGCTTCAATATCTAATTCATTTTGAAGATTCACAAAGGAGACATCGGCGTGTATCGGCTGAATCTTTTCCCCGCTATATTTTCCTTTAGAAATAAACGTGTTCTCTCCCTCAATTCGATAAACATACGCGCTCTCGCCCAAGATCATCCCTTGATTGATCAATTTTTTGAACGGTTCCTGAACCGGCAATACACCGCGATCATATAAGAATTTTACCCAAAATCTGCTGTAGAGCAAATGACCTGTTGCGTGTTCGCTCCCCCCAACGTAAAGATCCACACACTTCCAATAGTCCATCGCTTCTTGGGAAGCCAAGGCATCGTCATTCCTCGGATCCATATACCGAAACATATAACAACTACTGCCTGCCCAGCCGGGCATAGTATTCAATTCCAATGGAAAAACTGTTTTATGGTCAATTCTATCGTTGGATACCACGGCACCCGCATTTTCATCCCATGCCCAAACTTCTGCGCGACCCAACGGGGGTTCGCCATCCTCGGTAGGGAGGTATTTTTCTACTTCCGGAAGGGTCAATGGCAAATGCTTTTCATCAATTAATTGTGGTAAGCCGTTTTTGTAATACACCGGGAATGGTTCGCCCCAATACCGTTGTCTGGAAAAGACAGCATCTCGCAACCTGTAGTTGATCTTCCCTTCTCCGGCGCCTTTCTTCTCAAGTGCTTCAATAACACGCTGCGTTGCTTCAGCGTAGGACAAGTCATTGAGGAAATCGCTGTTGGTAAGGATGGTATTCTCCTTATCGGAAAAGGCTTCTTCAGAAATATCGACATCCTTAAAAATGTTTGGAATAGGAATGCCAAAATGTGTGGCAAAATCGTAATCACGTTGATCACCGCACGGAACGCTCATCACAGCACCGGTTCCGTAGCCTGCCAAAACGTAATCCCCTATCCATACAGGAATGTCTTCCCCGCTAAATGGATGCGTTACATAGGCTCCTGTAAATACACCGCTAATGGTTTTGACATCGGCCATGCGCTCTCGCTCACTTCGTTTTGACGTAGCTTCAATATAATCTTGAACTGCTTGTTTTTGTGCTTCAGAAGTGATCCTGGGAACCAGTTCATGTTCCGGTGCCAGGGTCATAAAACTTACCCCATAAATAGTATCCGGCCGTGTGGTGAAGACCTCAATGTTCTCGTTGTGATCCTTTACCTTGAAAATGACCGAAGCTCCTTTCGAGCGACCAATCCAATTGGTTTGAGCATCTTTTAGAGGCTGAGGCCAATCGATCGATTCCAGACCATCCAATAATCGTTGTGCATAGGCGGTTATACGCATGCTCCACTGTTTCATACGCTTTCGCACCACCGGATAGCCTCCCCGTTCGGACACGCCGTTCACGATCTCGTCATTGGCCAGTACAGTTCCTAATTCGGGGCACCAATTTACTTCGGTTTCAGCAAGATAGGTTAATCTATACTTAAGGAGCTCCTTTTGTTGTATTGCTTCGGAAAAACTATTCCATTCTTGGGCTGTAAACTTTCGAACTGTTGTATCGCAAGCAGCTTTAACCTGCCCGCTGCCTTCTTCAGAAAAAATAGTGATCAATTCACTTATAGCGCGTGCCTTATCTGAAGCCTTATCGTACCAGCTATCAAACAATTGCATGAAGATCCACTGTGTCCACTTATAATAATGCGGGTCGGAGGTGCGAACCTCCCTACTCCAATCGAAGGAGAATCCTATCTTGTCTAACTGCTCTCTGTATCGAGCAATGTTCTCCTCGGTAGTCTTTCTGGGATGTTGCCCGGTTTGTATGGCATATTGTTCAGCCGGAAGCCCAAAGGAATCGTATCCTTGCGGATGTAAGACATTAAAACCTTGGTGTCGCTTGTATCGCGCATAGATGTCACTGGCGATATACCCCAATGGATGTCCTACGTGAAGCCCTGCACCCGAAGGGTATGGAAACATGTCCAGTACATAATATTTAGGTTTCTCACTGGTATTCTCGGCCTGAAATGTTTTATGTTCAGCCCAGTATTTTTGCCATTTGGCTTCGATAGCGTTGAAGTGATAATTGCTCATGCGACGTTTTCTAAGGGTGCCTCCGGTTGGCGAAAGGCAGGTGCAAATTTAAGCCTATTGTACGAAAGACAAAAGTTTAAACGTTACATACTTGCAGATGCAAAAATCATTGTATTTTTACATCAAATTCCCGCAATCCTATGGCTTCTACTTTTGAAAAGTATCAAAAACGCAGACTCATCTCTTCTTACTTTTCCGTAGTGATAAGTATATCGCTTGTTTTGTTCTTACTCGGGTTATTGGGTCTTTTGGTCCTTAATACCAAGAAAGTGGGCGACCATTTCAAAGAGAAGATCGCACTTACCGTTTATTTGAAGGATACCGCGAAAGAAGTGGAGATCACCCAACTAAAACAGAGTTTGGCAATGGCCGAATATACCAAATCGGCCGAATTTGTATCGAAGGAACAAGCTGCCGAAGAGCACAGTGCTACGATAGGAGAGAATTATATGGAATTCTTAGGGTATAATCCGCTTCAAAACAGTATTGACGTACATATTCTTGCCGATTTCGTCTCTCCCGAAAAGTTGGAGGACATTAGCAATGAGATCATGACCAAGGATTTTGTAGATGAAGTGTTATACGACAAACCCCTAATTGAATTGCTTAACGACAATGTAAAAAAGATTAGTCTCTGGATCTTAGTGATAAGCGGTCTTTTCACCTTTATAGCCGTGTTACTGATCAACAGTTCGATTCGACTTTCGGTATACGCAAAACGATTTACAATCAAGACCATGCAAATGGTGGGGGCTACCAAACGTTTTATTCGTCGGCCCTTTATATGGAAAAGTGTAAAACTAGGAATGATCGGGGCGGTAATAGCCATGATTGGAATGGGAGTCGTTCTTTATTATCTCAACAAGAACTTTCCGGAGTTGCAATTGTTGAAGGATGAACTTTTGCTGGTCGTTCTGTTCCTGTTCGTTTTTCTTATGGGCCTCTTTATTACTTGGATAAGCACTTTCTTTGCAACACAGCGTTTCTTAAACCTGCGTACCGATGAACTATACTATTAGGAACATCGCTTGGGCCCTGTTTTTTTCGTTGCTTCTGAACGGATGTGTCATTCACGAACCTACACCGGATCAGTGTATCGTAAAAAATAGTACGATCATAAAAATTTCTGAAGGAACTTCATTCGATATCGTTTTCACGGACACCAACAATGACTCTTACTATATAAACAGGGGGCTGGAACGAGGTTTGAGCATAGACGATTTACGATCGAAGGTTTTAGATAAAAATGTTACCTTGCACCTGCCTGCGTTTGGAGGGATTGCATCTGAACACATCGCCCAATTGGAATTCAATGATACTATCATTTACACTGAATTTTCAATGACCAAGTTAGTATCAGTAAAAAATTAATGTCATGGGAGAGAAAAAAAGAAAAGAAGAAGCTAGAAGAACCGAATTCATTTTTGAAAAGAAGAACTACCTATTCATGCTTATAGGTGTGGCCTTTATCGCATTAGGCTTTATTCTTATGACAGGCGGTGGTAGTGACGATCCTAATGTATTCAACCCGGAGATCTATAGCTGGAGACGCATTCGATTAGCTCCGGCGCTCATCTTGATTGGCTTCGGCATTGAGGTCTACGCTATCCTATTGAATCCTCACAAGAAATAAGTTGCTATGGATGCATGGGAAGCCATCGTTCTTGGCGTCGTACAAGGTTTTACAGAGTTTTTACCGGTCTCTTCCAGCGGGCACTTAGAACTGGGAAAAGCCATTCTGGGCGACACATCCTTACCCGAAGAAAGCCTGCTATTTACAGTCGTACTGCATTTCGCCACAGCCTTAAGCACCGTAGTTGTTTTTAGACGAGATGTTGTATCCATCGTTGGCGGCCTGCTGAAATTTACTTGGAACGAAGAGACGCAATTTGCAGCTAAGATCGCATTATCCATGATACCTGCAGTGGTCATTGGGATGTTGTTTGAAGAAGAACTGGAAGCTTTTTTTGGGGGTAATATTGCCTTTGTAGGCGCTATGCTCATAGTGACAGCCATCTTATTGTGGTTGGCAGATCGCGCAAAGAATACGGGTAAAAAAGTAAGTTTTGGCAATTCATTCGTTATTGGCGTTGCCCAAGCGATCGCCATGTTACCCGGAATATCTCGTAGCGGTGCGACCATTTCAACTTCCGTATTGTTGGGAAACGATAAAAGCAAAGCTGCCAGATTCTCATTTTTAATGGTTGTTCCCCTTATCTTTGGAAAGATTGCTAAGGATCTCCTTAGCGGAGATCTTACTTCCGAAAGTACCAACTTCACGACCTTGGGTCTTGGTTTCATAGCTGCCTTTGTGTGTGGTTTGATCGCCTGTACCTGGATGATCTCCTTGGTGCGAAACAGTAAATTGAAATATTTTGCAGTATACTGTGTGATCGTTGGGGTCACCGCTATTGCGTTTAGCTTTGTATCCTAATGACTGCTGAAGATTACAAGAACGGACAGGTGCTTTTAATTGATAAACCGTTGGAATGGACCTCTTTTCAGGTGGTCAATAAAGTGCGTTGGCTCATCAAAAAGGAATTCGGAATCAAGAAGATAAAAGTGGGCCATGCGGGAACCCTAGATCCGTTAGCCACAGGACTCTTAATTCTGTGTACCGGAACCTACACCAAAAAGATCGATACCTATCAAGCGCAGGAAAAAGAATATACGGGTACCATTACCCTTGGGGCCACCACACCCAGTTACGATCTCGAAACCGAGATCGATCAACGATTTGATATTTCGAGAATCACTTCAGAAAAAATAAAGCAAACCGCACGTCAGTTTATGGGAGCTATCGAACAGCAACCACCGGTCTTTTCGGCATTGAAAAAAGAAGGAAAGCGACTGTACGAATTTGCCAGAGCCGGTGAGGACGTGTCTGTGCCCACTCGAACAGTGCATATTTCAGTATTTGAAATCACAAAAGTCGAGCTTCCGGAGGTTGAATTTCGCGTAGCATGCAGCAAGGGAACGTACATCCGTTCGCTGGCGCACGATTTTGGGAAGGCACTTGGGAACGGAGCTCATTTATCTGCGCTTAGACGCACTAAGATCGGTGATTTTTCGGTAGAGGATGCTATGTCGTTAGCGGCTTTTGAAGATCGCTTTAGCCGTTAAAATAGACTTAATTTTCAGTTAGTTGTAAGGATTTTCAGATAAAATTTCAGTACTTGCACCCATGAATTTCAATTATTCATATCGGGCTTTTTTAATCACTTCTTTGCTGTTCGGTATTCTTTTCCTTGGAATGTACAGTATAAAATTGTCACGATACACCGAAGAGGAAGAGGAGCAGATCGATATAGAATATGCCTTGGAAGAGCTCTTGAAAGAAGAAACAGTAGAAGATTTGGCGACCACAGCGCCCGAGCGCGTAAAAGTGGAGACGAACAAAGCGTATAATGAAGCCGAAACGTTTATCGCGAATCTAGAGAACAGTCGTGAGACGCCCGAAGAGACCACAGAAGAAAAGCTGCAGGCTATGAACGATGCTATTGGAGTTGCCAATAATTTCAACAATGACGATGAAATAGCGAAAGCAAAAAAAAGGATAAAGGAGGCACAAGAAAAAAGTGCATTGGAAAAACATAAGAAACCCAGGTCAAACAGCGCAGCCAGCAGAAAAACCACCATTTCCTATAGTTTGAAGAACAGAACGGCATTGTTACTTCCCAATCCCGTGTATACGTGTGAGGGTTTCGGAAAAGTTGTGATCTCTATAGAAGTAAATGAATTGGGCCGTGTGGTTAAAATGAGCTATAACAAAAGTGCCTCAACCACGACCAACGAATGTTTAATTGACAGTGCACTTGAATACGCCCGTGATGCACGTTTTACCACGGCTTCGGGAACCACAAAACAGCTGGGGACGATCTCGTACAATTTCCCGGGTCAGCAATAATGAGTATTCCTCAAATTGCAGTATCTTTCTCCTACCTTTAAAAGACGAATGAAAAAACAACGCTGTCCATGGTGCGGGGATGACCCCTTATATGTTGCCTATCACGATACGGAGTGGGGCGTTCCTGTCTTTGACGATGCTACGCTGTTCGAATTTTTAATCTTAGAGACCTTCCAGGCAGGCTTAAGTTGGATTACTATCCTTCGAAAGCGAGAGAATTTTAGAAAGGCTTTTGAGAATTTTGATTATAAGAAGATCGCCAGATATGATGCCGATGATATTGAACGGCTTCTTCAGGATGAAGGGATCATACGAAATCGGCTAAAGATTAAGGCTGCGGTGACCAATGCGATTGCCTATTTGGACATCCAAAAAGAATTTGGGAGTTTCAGTAACTACATATGGGCATTTGTAGACGGCAAACCCATACAAAACAGCTTTAAGACCATGAAAGAAGTGCCTGCAAATACCACACTAAGCGATCGTATAAGTGCCGATCTCAAGAAACGTGGGTTCAAATTTGTAGGTTCTACCGTGGTATATGCCCATATGCAGGCGACCGGAATGGTGAATGACCATCTGGTGGATTGTTTTCGCTATACGCAAGTAAAAAGCTAGTTTTCTTCTGTTTCTACTGCAGAAAGATATTCGTTACTGGCAAGGGATATCTTTAACGCCTTCAATGTCTGCATATACCGAAATTTTAGGGTTTCATCGGTGGGTTTTTCTACTTCAAAGAGTTTCTCATAGTACTTTTTAGCATTAAAATGATCGTTCTTGAAGTAATATGCATTGGCTAACTCAAGGTAGATGAACGGAGTGCCATACCCTTCCTTTACAACTTGTTCGTACACTACGGTCACATCAACATCGGTATTGACATTGGTTTTTGGCGTAGTAGTAGCTTGTGCATTTGCCGTACCTGAGAAAGCTATAACAGCCAGAAAAATAAGTAGTTTCAATACATTCATAATTTAGGGGCTTTAAACTATTGAGGGTAAATATGTTATATATTTTACAGTTTCGCAAATAAAATCGATAAAAAGCATCCTTTCGCTTCTATTGCTGCCTTAAAAAACAAAAAGCACTACAAATTATTGTAGTGCTTTTCCATAATCTATTGCTTTACTATTACAGTTTAATCACCTTTTTCGTCACGCTTCCAAATTCTCCTTTGAATGTGACAAACAGCGTACCTTTCCATGCTGCATTGAGATCCAATGAAATGGTTCCGTTGCCATGATCGATAGTGGTCTCATACAACCGTTGCCCTAATATGTTATGAATGGTTATTTCTATAGCTCCCGGAATATTGTTCAAATTGAAAGAGGCAGCCTCTCTGGTAGGATTTGGAAACGGCGCTGAGATGTTGTTGTAAGCCCATTCTGACACTGATAAAAGCCCTACATCCATAGTCCAATATCCCTGAGGCGCTACCATAGGGCGTGTCATTGTCTTTCCGGAATTGGCTTCAGCAAAAATGTAATATTCAATCGCGGTACTGCCAACGCTTAGGTTTGCAGTCCAGTTATCTGCACTTACCAAACTCATAGGGACTTCGTTATAAGAAGAACTTCCTTCCTCTCTCCAAAAAACCTTGGCATTGGAAATCCCAGACGCATGCTTAATCATGGCATCGATACTTACAGTGCTGTTCTGATTTGCCTCATCGATGGGTTGATGTACGATCCAAAGCGGATTCTCAACACCAATGGTGTGGGTGATACAATGAATAGCACCTAATTGAGAAATAAGATTCTCTCCGGGATTATCCACATCAATCCCCACAATGTTATATCCGGGCATCAATTCCTGCCAATAGGCAAGTGCCGGACCATCCACTTCGGCGCGATATGTGGGAATAATGATCGATTTATTGACAAAGACGGCATTGGTAAAAGTACGGTAGTACCCTCCGTTGTCCGGGTAATTTCCCCCTGTACTGGGAGGCGCAGGAATCCATTTAACATCATACGGAGTTCCAAAGGCCGATTGAAAATTATTCAAGACGTATTCGATGTTCTGTTCAATTTGCGGTCCGTCTGCCACCCCCTCAGGATACTCACTTACCAATAACGTCTCTTCATCCAACAACTTCATATGCATATCGATATGATGAATCCCATCGTAAGGAAGCGTTTCCATCTTCACATAGCGCTGTATCCCCATATAATCTTCCATGATCGCATCGATCTGAGCTTCCGTCTTAGCCGAAACACCATAAGGGTTACCGGCTTCATTCTCTTCAAGAATCAATTCTGAAGCAAAGGCATTCCCCAGTCCGTCAGACATGAAGTTTCCACCGGTATTGACCAAGTCATTCGTTCCCGAATCGGTTACATAGATGGGCAATCCCACCAAACTAGCATGCGCTAAAGGCATGACATTATCGTTGGGACGCGGACGGTTATAGATCCAATCGGTAAGTGCTCTTTCTCCCACATCATTAGAATAGATCGTATTTCCTGCATAGTCACGAATCCAAATACTATCCCAATCTTCGTTCATAAAGATCACATTGGTAAGATCGATGCCTCCAGCCGTAAGAAAGGAAGCTACTGAAGCCTGATTTTGTGTGGTAATGACCACTTTACATTCATTGACCCCTACAGCTACAATCTGCCGTAAAATATTCTGAAACCCTGGCTGCCACGTGATTAGCAAATATTCTACCTCCTCCCATTCGGCCATGGTGCGCACAGGACCGGTAGGCGGTGGCGTCTTTTGAGACTGTGAAAACTCAAATTGAGAAATAATCCCTTTTTCGTTTTCTGTAAGTCCTTTAGGAAGCATCGCTTTCTCCTGCGCTTGCAACTGCGGTAATGCAAATGCTAATACGAAGAATAGCAGTAATGTAGGGTATAAATTTTTCATTAGAATTATAATTTTATGGGGTACGAATATACTTTTTTTCTGAATGTAATCCTCAAAACATTGATACCTTAACAGTTGAGATAGGCTAAAAAGTGGGCTCTCGGCATCTCTACAGCTCCCAATCGTGCTAAATGTTGTGTGTAGACTTGACAATCAATTAATTTATAGTTCTTTGTCTTTAAATGTTCCACTAAATGAAAAAAAGCAACTTTGGACGCTTCAGAAACCAAACTAAACATACTTTCTCCGCAAAACACACCAAATTCGGGGAGGTCAATGCCATACAACCCTCCAACCAATACTCCTTCATACCAAACTTCAACAGAAACAGCATGACCCAATTCATGTAACCGGGTGTAGGCCATTATCATTTCTGAAGTGATCCATGTATCATGCTGCGCTTTTCGTTTCACAACAGCACATTGTTTGATCACCTCGTTAAAAGCAATATTATAAGTAATGCTGAATTTTTTACGTTTTAATACTTTCCGAAGACTTTTTGAAACCCTTAGGTCGTTTGGAAATAGCACCATTCTTGGATCCGGACTCCACCATAATATAGGACTTCCGTCTTCATACCAAGGAAAGATGCCCGATCGATACGCCAAAAGTAACCGCGCTGTGCTCAAATCGCCTCCCATGGCAAGCAATCCATCTTCTGTGGATTCCGTTACGCTGGGAAAGGACAAGGATTCATTTAAAAGATACATGATCTATGGTACTGAAAAATGTGTTAAAAGTGTCATATTGGTTTGAATTCAATAAAAAAAATTGAATCTTGGGGCACTTTTTTGATCCAAAATTTGTTCATCATTGTTATAAAAATCAAAAAGGGAATCTAAGCCACTTGACTAACCTCGCAACTGCGAGGTTTTTCTTTTTACAGCAACCATAGCCCCAGAAGAAACACAACACACCCAACAATCATTAATAATAACGTGAATGGAAGGATTTCCCTTGCCTTTAACTTGGTGATGCCCAATAATGGTAAGGCCCAAAACGGCTGTAACATGTTGGTGATTTGATCTCCATAAGCTAATGCCATAATGGCCTTTGGTAAAGGCACACCAAGTCGCAACGCAGATTCAATTACAATGGGCCCTTGAACGGCCCACTGTCCTCCCCCACTTGGTACAAATATATTGACCAATCCGGCACTAAAAAACGTAAAAATAGGCAATGTTGTACTAGTAGCGATAGAAACAAAGAAGTCGGCTATTTCAATGACCATACCGCTTTCCCGCATAATTCCCATGATACCAAAATACAAGGGAAATTGGATCAAGATACCAGACGCCCCGCGTATAGCCTCTTCAAGAGCATTCAGAAAATTCGAAATACTGCCATGCATTATCAATGCGAGTCCAAACATAAAAAAATTAAGAAGGTTTGGGGTGATCGCAAAAGAGATTATTTGAGAGTAATATTGATAACCTAAGGCCATGAGCACTAGCAATCCAAATGCAACGCCAACATATTTGGACCTGTCGATACGGTTGGAAGCATCGATCTCTTGGATATTATGTATGGTTTCAGAATAAATTGGGAGATTGGTAGCATGTGTTCTTACCCGTTTCCCTATAAGATAGAGAAATCCGGGCAGTATAAACAGAAGGACCCCGAACAACAGTAAATTGGAACTGCTAAAAATAGTTTCACTAAAAGAAATGGAGTCCGGCAAAACACTTATAAATGCTGCGTCGCCAACCCCGTTCATAAGACTGGCGAGATGTCCACTTTCGGCGACCTTTAAGGGAGCCGAACCGCTCATCCCCCCGTGCCAGATCATCAAACCCACATAGCCTGAAGCGCCAACCAAAGGATAATTGATCTGAAACCCCCTTATTTGCGCTGCTTCTGCCACTTTTCGTGCCATGATAGCTCCAAAGATCAGGCCCAGACCCCAGTTAAAAAAAGACACTAACATGGTGGCCACACACACTAAGACTACCGCAGAGGACGTACTATTCACCCTGTCTGTAAGTGCCGCGATAAGGAAATTCATTGGTTTACTAAGGACAAGTATGTGCCCTAAAACCAAAATGAGCAACATTTGATATGCAAAAACCAACAACGATTCGTTCCAGATTCCGGCTTCCCAATAAGATAGGATAGCAAGGGCGTGAGATTCACTCGCAGGTGCTTCCGTAAAGAAGAAAGCCAATAGCATGGTTACAACTGTTAACAGGATGGCAATAGAAAACGGAGAAGGCAAAAACTTGCTAAAAAGGACTTCTATGAATCTAGTGAGTTTCATTCCTGCAAAAACATTACGGAATTATAAAAAGAACCCGCCAAAAGGCGGGATGCATATGTTAAATTTTGTACTATTTAAAAGGGCAGATCGTCGTGATCTTCTTCATTGAGTTCGTTGGCCGGCTCAAAGGCATCTACCGGAGGCATCGGTGGCATATTGCTTCCGGCTGCTCCGTCCATTGCCTCAACACGCCATCCTTGAATGGAATTGAAGTATTTTACCTCCCCTTGAGGGTTGGTCCATTCCCTACCTCTAAGATTAATACTCACTTTTACGTTTTGCCCTACTTGAAAATTATTTAAAAGATCGGTCTTGTCTTGAACAAATTCGATCATGATGTGTTGTGGATATTGTTCTTCGGTGGTGATCACTAGCTCTCGCTTTCTAAACCCATTGTTTCCATAGGTTTTTGTATCATCTATCATTTTAATCTTTCCTTGTACTTCCATGATGCTTTACTTTATATTACTAGTTACTTATATTACTTTTTTAATCTGAATCATTACTATTGCGATACCAAAACCTCCCAGGCTTCAGAAATAGCTCCGTTGCACAAGAATGTTTGTGCTTTTCTGTGTACTTCTTCCGAAGTATTCACGAAACGTTCCGCTCCTTCCGGCAAGGATTCCACATTGGCTAACATTCCCAAGTCATTTCCAGTTAATATCGTACTGTTCCGAATGGCCAGAGGCAAGGCATCCACGCCTATGCCCATAGTAGTAAGCGGCTTCGGAACCTCAAAAAGACCTTCCTTTGCCCTGCTGTACCAATTACCGCCCAAGCGCGCTACGGTGTCGATCTTTCTAGGATCGATCTTTCCACCCTCATCGAGAATCTCTTCTTTGATGTGCAGTTTCACTACTTGACAAATCACAAGATTCCCGGCTCCGCCATCCGTTCCCAAGGCTACCACATCCAGTACGTTGCACTCCATTTGTACAGGTGCTTCAGCGACACGAGGTGCTTTAACCACTTCCGAAGGTAGTTCAGAAAAACCTGCTTTTATAAATTCGTTCACCCCCTTGGGATACTCTGTAGATGATAAGGACATTTGTTGCACCATCTCATACGAAACGATGTTGATGACCACTTCTCTGGTTTCCAGTACATTTTCCAATGTATGTTTGGTGGTATTGTCCCGCACACGACGTGCAGGAGAGAAAATCAGTATCGGCGGATTCGCGCTAAAGACATTAAAAAAACTGTAAGGTGAAAGATTTACATTTCCTTCCTGGTCCACGGTACTCGCAAAACAAATAGGTCGAGGTGCCACCGCACCCAGCAAATACCCGTGCAAGCTCCCGGTGCTAATGTCTTGTGGATTAATAGATATCATTGCCTGCAAATGTACCCAAAGTAACTAGCTTGTAAAAATTTGATCACACAATAATATTAACATATTTGCTTTATATTTAAAACTTAATAGCACATACGCTCTATGCTAAATACAACTGCCTTTACTCGTTGGTTTTTTATTCTTGTCTCTGTCTTTATCATCACGCTCATCCTTTGGAATACCTATGCCTTTTTTAATCAGTTAAAAGAAAGCGAACGCGGAAAGATGCAGATTTGGGCTTCGGCGCAAGAAGAGCTTCAGACCAGTGACTTGGGCAGCGGTGAGATCAATAAGATTGTATTGGAAGTAGTACAAAGCAATTCGACTACTCCCATGATCGTATATACACATAGAGAAGACTCTTACAATGTTCGAAATATTGTTGAAAAGGACATGGACTCGGCCAAGCTTAGGGCACACCGCAAAAAACTGACCGAGCAATTTGCTTCCGAATATAAGCCCTTAGAAGTAACTTATAAAGGAGAACTACTACAAACCATCTATTACGGCAACTCTCCCCTCATCAATAAATTAAAATACTATCCTGCTGTTCTTATTCTTATCATCGTTCTGTTTTTCGTGGCGGTATACTTCTTCTACCAAACTTCACGATCTGCAGAGCAAAATAAACTTTGGGCCGGAATGGCGAAAGAAACAGCACACCAAATCGGAACCCCGCTTTCATCCTTAGTAGGTTGGACCGAGATCTTGAAATCGGAGCAAGTGAATCCGGACTATGTAGTGGAAATCGAGAAAGATATCGACCGACTTCGAACCATTACCGAACGATTCTCTAAAATAGGTTCCATCCCGAAATTAGAGCGGAAGGATCTGGTAGCCGAAACCCGTACTTCGTTCGACTATTTAAAAAGACGAAGCTCTAAACTAATCCATTTTGAATTGGAAGTATTGGATGAACCGGTATGGGTGCAATTGAATCCACAGTTGTTTAGCTGGACCATTGAAAATCTTGTAAAGAATGCGATCGATGCCATGAAAGGGAAAGGGACAATTCACATCACTATTGAAAGCGGATCGAAATATGCGTTAGTTCGGGTAAGTGACACCGGCAAAGGAATTCCGAAAAAACATTACTCCAAGATCTTCCAACCCGGTTTTACAACCAAAAAAAGGGGTTGGGGATTGGGTCTCTCTTTGGTAAAACGTATTATTGAAGAATACCATAACGGACGAATACGCGTTCTAAAAAGTACCCCCGGCGTAGGGACCACCATGGAAATCTCATTACGCTTGTATTCCTAATATGAAGAAGACTACACACGTACTACATACGGCTAAGATCGCAAACAATTGCCCTGAATGCTTCGCCACGAATGGTCTGGAATTTACATTCAGCCAAGAGATTACCGAAACAAAATGGTATCATAAAGCAGATAAAACGATTACAGAATCCCTGTTTTGTCACACCTGCAACACCAATGTCTACCCCGTTCGTTGGAATGATGATATTGAACGGGTATATGAATATCACCAAAAGTTGGTGGTTCCCCATACTACAGGGACTCATCTCACGTCGCTGGCGTATATCTTTCTATTGGTTGGAATAGTACTCGTAGCTGCTGTGGTCTACTTTCTTATCCGCTAAGCAAGGTTGTTATTAATTTTTTCTGCCAAAGCTTCAAACTCTTCAGGGGTCATGGAGACTTTATGCCCAAAGGTCATATCCTTCATTTCGTTGATTGGAATAAGATGTACATGTACGTGAGGAACCTCAAGACCTATGACCGCCATTCCTACCCGTTTGCAAGAAACCGACTTTTCAAGCGCGATGGCTACTTTTCGTGAAAATTGCATGAGTTGTAAGTACATGTGCTCTCCCAGATCGAAAATCTTATTTACTTCCTCCTTAGGAACACATAGGGTATGTCCCGGTGCATTCGGGTTGATATCGAGAAAGGCAATAAAATTATCATCCTCTGCCACTTTGTAAGCAGGAATTTCGCCTTCGATAATTTTTGTGAATATCGTTGCCATCTTAGTCTCTTGAAATTTCCAGAATCTCAAACTTCATTACACCATTTGGAACTTGGATCTCGGCCACTTCACCCACTTTTTTTCCCAGCAAACCTTTTCCAATAGGAGAATCTACAGAGATCTTTCCGCTCTTGAGATCTGCCTCACTTTGGGCCACCAATTTGTATTGCATCTCCATGCCGTTGTTCTGGTTCTTTATCTTTACCTTAGAATGCACCAAAACCTTACTGGTATCCAGCTGGGATTCATCGATTAAACGGGCATTGGCCACCGTTTCTTCCAACTTTGAAATACGCATCTCAAGCATTCCTTGCGCTTCTTTTGCGGCATCGTATTCGGCGTTCTCACTTAGGTCTCCTTTATCACGCGCTTCGGCAATGGCCTGCGACGCTTTGGGGCGTTCTACATCACGAAGCTGATCCAGTTCGTCTCGTAGTTTTTTTAATCCTTCGGCAGTATAATAAGATACTTTACTCATAACTTCATCGTTTGTATAGCACCAATCTCGAATTACAATACTATTCCTTCCGCTTTAAAGCTTTTCGACATCAGTCAGGATAGGGAATTAAAAAAATCCCATACAAGACGGGATTGGTTCTACAAATATACTAAAAATTTAATTTTCGCCGTTTTATTGTACCTTCGTACCCACAATTTTTAAGCTATGAGATCCTTACTTTTTATTGCAAGTTTTCTACTCATTTTCACCTCTTGCAAAAAAGATGAAGGTGTTGATGACGACAACCCTTATCTCATCGATCCTTTAGTGAACCTGAATCTCAACCTAAATCTTCCCGAATACAATCCGTTGCGATTTCCGGGAAATAGCGTAGTGATCAATCAACAAGGGGTTAAAGGGATCGTGGTGTATAATGTTAACAATGAGCTGTATACCGCCTTCGACCTAAGCGATCCTAATCACACTCCCAATTCTTGTTCACGAATGACTTTAGAAGGGATTATCGCTACCTGCCAATGTGCAGACGATAATAGCTACGATATTGTCACGGGACAACACCAAAGCAACGAGAATCTTTATCCCATGCAACAATATTTGGCCCAGCGTTCCGGAAATAATATATTGATCTCAAACTAGAATTTCACCGTAGCCCCCACCAAAAAGTTGAACCTTGCTTGCGGATAATAGCCTGCTCCTTCTACTGTTGTCACTGTTCCCGGAACTGAAAAGTCATCGTCAAAGGTAAAGTAATACCCATTCGATACATATTCAGTATTGAAAATATTGTTCAATAATGCCGAAAAAAGAACCTCGCGTACCCAAGGCAGTTGTGTAAGGGTATAGGTTATGTTTAGGTCGTTTACGAAATACGCATCCAGCTTAGAGACCGGACTTTCTGTATTGCCCATGAATTGCTCTCCCACATATTTTGAAAGCAGGGCAAGCTCCAACGATTCCATGGGCTTATATGCCATTCGGTTTGCTGCTATTAGTGACGGACTAAACGATATTTCTGTATCGCCAAGGTTCACCAGTTCTCCGTTTAAGGAGGTTACAAAATCCACATTCTTGTTGGTGCTAATCGCCACATTGGGTTGTAACCTCAGTGTTTCAGAAAGAGTTATCGAAGCATCCACCTCTAATCCAAGTCGGTAACTTTTTCCGCTGGTCGCTCTAATGGGTGCTCCTACGTCGTCCAAGGCACCGGTAAGTACCAATTGATCTTTATAGTCCATATAAAACAGATTGCTATTGATCACCACTTTTTCTGTTCCATACCGCCATCCTAATTCGATGTCGTCTAGCTTTTCGGCTGTGAAGATGCCTTGTTCAAAATCACTTCGTCTGGGTTCTCGATGGGCTCTTCCGTAGGAGGCATATAGCTGCTGTTCTTCTGAAAGTTTCAGAGAAACACCGGCCTTCGGATTAAAAAACGAATAGGTCTCATCTATCTCTAAGGGAATTCTTTCTGAAGTTAACCCTGAAGTAGTGTACCTAAGAAATCTTCCTTGGAGATCCCCAAATACGCTCCATGCCTCATTTATTCGCCAAGTCGCTTTCGAAAAAACAGTAAACTCATTTTTATCTCCTTCTCCAAAATAATACCGATCCCGAATCTCACTTTCACTGGCATACCGCGCCCAGATCACTTCCCCGAAATGATCCCCGTCATACAAACTAAAGAATGCCCCGGTGCTTATGTCCCAAGCGGCATCCTTATAATTGACGTTGGCATTAACAGCATAGAAGTCATTATCCAGCCAACGACGACGAATAAGGTCGGTCGAAGCAATAGTATCACCGCCTACCGCAATGGGTTCAAAATCGTAAAAGGCAAAATCCTCATCTTCTTTGTATTGTTCAAAGTAACCTCTTCCGTAGGTATAATTGACCGCCACATTACTGCTCCATTGATTATTGAAGCGCTGGTTCCAGAGTACTTGGAAATGATCCTGAGCATAATTGTCTACTTCATTGTCATAGAATCGGATGGTTCCATCGCTATCGGTATACATTCCTGCCGGATTATACGTACGATCATTTTCTAATGTTTCAGCGTCAATACCGTACCAGGCTTGATAAGTCTCTTCGCGACCTCCAAAGGTAATGGCCTTAATAAGGGTGTTGTGGTCTGTAAAAGCAGCCTGAAGAAAGTAGGATTTAAGGTCAGATCGAGCACGGTCTATATACCCGTCCGATTTGATTGTTGAAAGACGCCCTGCGATCTCGAAGTGGTCGTTGAGTGTTCCAGTACTGAACTTTACAGTGTGTTTTCGGGTATTGAAGGATCCAAAAGAATTGGCGATCTCACCAAAGGCCGTTTCAGAAACAGCATCAGTCAACACATTTAGACTCGCTCCAAATGCACCGGAACCATTCGTAGAAGTTCCTACCCCTCGTTGTAACTGTAAACTTTGTACAGAGGAGGTGAAATCAGGTAGGTTCACAAAGAAAGTACCTTGACTTTCGGCATCATTAAACGGGATGCCGTTAAGCGTGACATTAATGCGGGAAGCATCACTACCTCGTACTCTAATGTACGTATAGCCAACTCCTGCTCCGGCATCACTGGTCGTGACCACCGAAGGTAAATAATTAAGCATATAAGGAATATCCTGTCCCAGATTTCGAGGCTCCAGCCCCTCCTTTTCGATATTGGAGTGTGTAATGGGCGAATCGGCTTTTACACGAACCGCCCGAACCAATACTTCTTCCAGTGGTTCTACTTTTGTGGTATCGCTAATTACTTCCTGGGCCAACAGTGAAGTGGAAATAATTAAAAAGCTTAAAAAAAAGGCAGAATTCTTCATTCGTAAATAGATTTGTACGAATAAAAGGGGCGTTATTCTATTGGTTATTATTGATTATCGTATCGCATAAAAAAACCTATTAGAACTATAATGATCTAATAGGGGTATCATGCAGACACTTGGTGTCTTATTCCCTTGGCAGCATTATCTGCCCAGGTTCATTGGGTATAATCTCAGCTTTTTTTATTCCGGAACGGACGTAAAATCGGCACCCCTTTGAGATGTGATGCAAAGATAGGGTTTTACTCTAATTTAGGAGGCTTCCTATTGGACTTTTTTAGCGCCTGTTGCTTTTTAGTCTTTATTCTGCGCTCCATGGCACTCTTAGAAGGTTTTGTCTTCTTGCGAGGCTTTACAACCTTTAGATGCTCCTTCAGAAGTGCAATAAGCCTTTCTATTACGAGGGCTTTGTTCTTATGCTGACTCCGGGTTTCTGCGCATTGCAATTGGATGGCTCCTTCTGAAGTGATTCTCGAATCTAACTTCTTCTGAAGGCGTTCTTTTTCTAAGGACGTCAATGCTTCCGAAGCAATTATATTAAAAGTGACCTCAACCTTCGAAGCTGTTTTATTAACGTGCTGCCCTCCGGGCCCGCTACTGCGTACCGCCTTAAAAACACACTCTTTAATAAGTTTGTCGGAGTCCATTAGGCATTAGGTCTGTGCTCCTTTTGAAGCAGGTCATTTACAGTTTTCACCGGATTAAAGGTGGACAAAGGAACTTCCACAAAAGCTGTATTCCATTGCGCCATACCGCCGTTCCACAATCCCGGTAATTCGAGTGCTTTCAGCAACTTTCCATGCTGTGACTTGGAAACGATAAATCCTGCTTTCGGGTCTGTGAATTTAGCAAGATCAAACTTCTCACCTCTGTAATTCTTCAATCCACATACAATATCCACCGGATTAAAATGGGTTGCTTCGTTCACAATGGCTTTTTGTCGCGGGTCATTTTGATCGATCTGTGCCATTTCTACGATCTGTAGGGTTGTGTTTCCGGTTTCACTTTTCACCCAAAACGGCCCGCCACCGGGAGCTCCGGTATTACGCACCACACCGCATACCCGCAAAGGTCTGTTTAAAATGTATCTAAGCTCCTGTATGGTCTTTGGAAGATCCTTGATACTTAACTCGTTCCAAAGAAAGGAGTTCACCTCTTTCATGGATTCTTCGCCGTTTTCCTTCTCAAAATACTCCAAATAATCAAAGATCTTTTGTTGCAGCCACAACAGTTTTCCGGCCAATACTTTTTTGTAGTAAGCGATCTGCTCGACATACTCCTCGGCGACCACGTTATCTATGTTCTTAATAAAGACCAAATCGGCATTAACTTCATTTAAGTTTTGCAACAAGGCTCCATGACCCGAAGGCCGAAGTATTAAATTACCTTTATCATCTCTAAAAGGTTTGTTCTCTTCGGTAACAGCAATGGTATCGGTTTCTCTTTTCTGAAACGAATACGATATATGGAACTGCGTTTTGGTCTTTTTGCTAACGCGCTTTTGAACGTTGTTGAATTCCTCTTTAAAGTAATTCACATGTGCTTCACTGAAGGTAAAGTGCAGGTAGGCATCGTCCTTTGCCGAAGCATAATAGGCGCTCTCGAAGAGTTGTTCTTCAAAAGCCGTGGTGGCGTATTTCGAATACTTATGGAACGGGATCAATCCTTTGGGAAGATTCCCAAAATTGAGTCCTTCCGCTTCCAGCATGGCCTTCACAAAATAGTAACAACGTTGTCCCTTTTTGCAATGTTTATAATCCGGGTAATTATTGCGTATTACCTTTCTAACATCGTTCACAAACGCGAAGTCCTTGAGGGCATTTAAGAACGTAGCCAACTCCTTACGTTCTCCTTCCTTTAAATAGGTATTGAGCTTTTGGTTCTTGGGATCGTAGGTGTCTAAAAATTCGTGTAAAAACTGAAACATACGTGTTGCCGCACCCGATGCGGGTACAAACTTCACGATCTCTAATACTTCCTTTTCGGTTTCGTACCGTGCTATCAATTTTTCTTGGACGCTTTCCGGTATAACCTCTATACCATTGCCTTTGGAAGCAGCCGTGACAATACGAACAGGAGGAATTCCCCTTACAAAGGTTTCTAGTTGTTTCACTACAGCATCCACAGTAAGTCCGTGGTCCTTTATTTGCTGTAGGTCTTTATTTGTAAGCATGCTAAGTCGTTTCCTTCAGTAGTTTTTTAATTTGTTCAATAGCACTTTTCAAACGCTGGTTGTTAGAACCTCTTAAAATTGTATAGGGGAGACCTTGGTGTTGAAGTTCGGTTTCAAAAATACGAAATAGAGTTGACCTGTCATGGGGTCTGTCCCGCAAATTATCGGAAATCCATGGGGTATCGATATAGGTGAGAAAGTAATGCTGATAGTTGTTCTTTAGGGCAAATTCTTTTATGAGCGAAGGACAAAATCCATTGTAGTAATATTCAGAATACACCTTGATTTCCAACAAATTAGTGTCACAGAAGAGCAACTTACCTGCTTCTTTTGCAGCCTCGTTCTCAGAAGTCATCTGCCCTTTAGCAATAGGCAACAAGTCGTCTTTAGTAATCTTCTCCTGCTCCTGTTCCCACTTTTTTTCGAGATAGGTACGCATGTATTCGGGTACCCAACGGGTACTGAAATGGGTTGCCAATTGTCTGGCAAGTGTGGTCTTGCCCGTCGATTCGGGGCCATACAACACTATTTTTAGACAGTCTGAAGGTTTTTGTTCAAGTGTTTTTTCCATGCTAAATAACCGAAGATCGCAACAACGGTAAAGATAAGGTACTGAATACTGGTAAAAGTAAATCCCTTATAGAAATACAGCGGCACCGAAATAATATCTCCCACAATCCAATAGATCCAGTTCTCGATCTTTCGTTTGGCCATGAGCCACATCCCCACAAAAAAAATTGCCGTAGTCACTGTGTCCACATATGCCGTCCAATGATTCCACTTATCAAATGCAACGTATACAAAATAGACAAAAACCAAGGTCGCAGCAAAAATAAGGACGCTGTATTTTTTTTCTGCTGAAGTGGTTACGGAGATAGGCGTTACGTGGACCGGATCGATCTTTCGGGTCCAAATGATCCAACCGTAAATACTCATTATAAAGTAATACGCATTGATCATCATATCTCCCAACAAGCTCCATTTAAAAAGCAAGTAGACAAAGATGGCAGTACTTATCATTCCCGTAGGAAAGACCCATATCTTATTCTCTTTTGAAAACCATACCGAAAGGAATCCAAAGACCACTGCAACGATCTCGAGTGCAATGTCTAGGCGTGCGTATGCTGAATATTGATCAAAAAGGAACTCAAAAATGGGGCTCATAGTCGCTGCGGTCGGATTTTACGATTTTAATATAAAGCAAGCCGCGCTCTACTGCTTCCAAAGCGGTTTTGATTTCTTTGTGAAGTACCTTCATCACGGTGTCATAATCTCCATAGACTTGTGTGCTTAACGGATTTTCCAATACGGTCAATCCAGATTCGCGTAATCTCTTAATAAACTGAATAATGGCTGGTTCAAAATCGTCCTGTAAAGGTGTAAGCGTAAGTTCTACTGAAATGTTCATAGTATTCAATGTATCAATTTGTTTCAAATGCGGTGCCCATCACAACAAGGTCGGCTCCGGCACGATAAGCCTCTTGTTTCTGTGCTTCGGTTCGAATCCCGCCTCCCACAAGAAGAGGAATATCAAGCGCCGCTTTTACAGCGGTAATTATGTCCGGTGAAACAGGTATTTTAGCGCCGCTTCCTGCCTCAAGATAGATTAGTTTCGCTCCCATATAGGCTCCGGCCAGCGCTGTATGCACAATAGTTTCAATATTCTTCTGCGGAAGGGGTACCGTGTCAGTAACTCGTGCTACTGCCGATTGGGTGCCACCATCCAATAAAATATAGCCCGTTGAAATGATCTCTAAATTGGAAGCTTTTAATCGAGCGATCGACTTCACCTGTTGTCCAACCAAATATTCCGCATTGCGTCCTGAAAGCAAGGACAGGAACAACAAGGCATCGGCAGTTGGGGTTATTTGCGAATGATCTCCCGGGAACAGGAAGAGCGGCAGATCACTGTATTGTTTCAGCGCCTGTGCGGTTGCTTCGGTGTGTCCGTTGGTGACACTGCTACCTCCAACGAAGATATGTGTAACTGTTTCGGGAAGACTATTCAGAAAAGCGGATGCTTGTTCCGGATGGAATTTGTCCGGATCCACGAGCACGGCCAAACATTTTTGACCGTCAGCAATACAGGTGAGTAACGCTTGATAATGCTTATGACTCATGGTTTGTTCTCTTCAGCAAGTAAGGCATACGCCATGGTGAAACCTTCAAATTCCAAGAACCATACGCGATAGCGCTCTTCTTTGTCCTCAAACCGCACGTTGGCCGTAGAATAGAGATCCTCTAAGTGAAAATCCTCTACATAAATGTGTTGCAGAAAGCTCACTCCGGGACGGGCAAAACTCTTATAAAGTGACTCCTTGGCGCCCCACACCATGGTTAATTTGCGCATGATGGCATCCTCATTGGCCAGGGTCCTGTATTCTTCGATAGGTGTGAATTTATGGGCGATCTTCAGGATCTTGGCACGCTGTTTCTCGATATCGATGCCTACTTCAGCAGTACTAATTATAATAGCCGAAAAGATAAATGAGTGCGTTATGGATATGTGTTTATTGTCGGTAAGATGCGGTTTGCCCGAGGCATCATAGAACAGGTCATGATCTGTATATCCTTCGACTGCCATCAGATGCCTTACACTCATGAACCCGCGACGATGCAGATCACTTTTCATATCGTACACACGCTCCCTGCAATGTTTTGTAAGCGTGATTCCTTCGGAAAGTTCTTCGAAGGATTCTTCGATCTTCCAAATGAGCACTTTAGTGTTGGAATCAACTGTTATAGTTTTGTAAAGTGGCATGATATATTGCGGATAATGTGTATTTTTGCAGTCCGAAAAACCTTCGGAAACGTATAAAATATAAATTCAAATATAGTAATATGTCTACTAAAACAGTGCCTTACACGGCGTATAAAGTAAAAGATATTTCCCTTGCAGATTGGGGCCGTAAAGAAATTGAACTTGCAGAGGCGGAGATGCCCGGTTTGATGTCCTTACGTGAAGAATATAAGAATGAGCAACCGTTGAAGGGAGCTCGAATCGCCGGTTGTCTTCATATGACCATCCAAACAGCGGTTCTTATCGAGACTTTACAGGCATTGGGTGCCGAGGTAACATGGAGCTCATGTAATATCTTTTCAACTCAGGATCAAGCGGCTGCCGCAATCGCTGCCGCCGGAACTGCAGTGTATGCATGGAAAGGTATGACCGATGAGGAATTTGACTGGTGCATCGAACAAACCTTGTTCTTTGGAGAAGATCGTAAGCCTTTAAATATGATATTGGACGACGGAGGAGATCTTACCAATATGGTGTTTGACAAATACCCGGAGTTAGCTTCAGGAATTAAAGGACTTTCGGAAGAAACGACCACCGGAGTACACCGTTTATACGAGCGTATGAAGAACGGAACCCTCCCTATGCCTGCTATAAATGTGAATGACAGTGTTACCAAATCGAAATTCGACAATAAATACGGTTGTCGTGAAAGTGCCGTAGATGCTATTCGTCGTGCTACCGATGTAATGCTTGCCGGGAAACGCGTTGTAGTGTGTGGCTATGGGGATGTAGGTAAAGGAACTGCAGCTTCTTTCAAAGGAGCGGGATCTATTGTGACCGTGACCGAGATCGACCCCATTTGTGCACTTCAAGCAGCTATGGACGGATTTGAAGTAAAACGTCTTGAAACTGTTGTGGGTAATGCAGATATCGTAATCACGACCACCGGAAACAAAGACATTGTTACCGGAACGCATTTTAAAGCGATGAAGGATAAGACGATAGTCTGTAATATTGGCCATTTTGATAATGAAATTGCCGTGTCTTGGCTGAAGCAGAACTACGGAAGCACAAAAGTGGAGATCAAACCACAGGTAGATAAGTATACCGTAGACGGAAATGATATCATTCTACTTGCGGAAGGACGCTTGGTAAATTTAGGCTGTGCCACAGGTCACCCGAGTTTCGTTATGAGTAACTCATTTACCAATCAAACGTTGGCACAGATCGAACTTTGGAAGAACAGCGATAATTACGAAAATAAGGTGTATATGCTTCCGAAGCATTTGGATGAGAAAGTAGCGAAATTACACTTGGAGAAAATTGGAGTGGAATTGACCGAACTCCGCAAAGAACAAGCCGATTATATTGGCGTAGAAGTAGAAGGGCCGTTTAAACCTGAATACTACAGATACTAAAAGCAACAGCACAGTCTCAATCATTTACGCAGAGGCTGTTAGAAAAAGAAAAACCCTCAACAGTGTTGAGGGTTTTTTTATAGAAGGAACCGTAATTAGTTCCCTACTACGGTCATGCCGTCTTTATAATCATAGACCTCCTTGTTGATCTTTGCTAGTCCTTCTTCGCGTGGTGTAGTTGGATCCAACTTGATCTTTTCACCATTTGGAAGGTGATATACGATCAATCCTTCTTCCACAGACGATAATTTGATCAATTCACCATTCTGCTTCACCGCATTCCACGATTTTTCTGAAGGCTTATAGACTAAATCCACACGTTCTCCTTTACGCTCTCCATCAAGGATCTCGATCTCGAAACGGTTCTTACTCGCTTTCATTTCAAGCTTTGTACCCTTGTGCTCTACGATCTGTGTCTCGTATTCACCATCGGCCATAGCAATGGGGTTACTTCCGCTCCAGAATTCAATGACATTAAAAATAAGGACGTCTCCCACAAAAAAGAGACTGTACACCGGAATGATGTTCAATCCCCAGAAAACAAGATTATTGACAAATTTACTGTCACTTAAGTCATTGTTCCAGTCCTTCAGATTATTGAATGCACTAAAGGATCCCAAACAGCTTGAAAATAACACTGACGATGCCAAGGCACCACACATAATAAGTTTTCTCATAATTATTGGTTTTATAGATTATAGAATCAAATTACAAAAAAACGAGACCCGTGCCATTCGTTATAACATTTTATTAACCATCTCAAACAGATATGTTAAGATCCGAAACATTCTCAATAAAGATGTAAGTCCTACGTTATCAATTAAATTAAATGTTATTTACATTCAATGAAGTCGATTTATCTGTCTATTATTTTTAGTTTGTATCTTCTTTTGAGCCCCGATGGAAGCCTTGCTCAATCCATAGGGAACCAATCGTTGAAACTTGAAAAAAGAAGTACTACGACAGGTCAATTGGCAAGAGCTATTACCAAAAATGCTACTACCCACGAGGAAAAGGCATGGGCGATCTTTAACTGGATCGTAAGAACGATCGACTATGATCATGAACTTAGTGCAAGCAGGAAGCTGCAACAGCGTATCTATACTTCAGAAAATAGTATTATTAAGAATGCCTTGGAGCGCAAAAAAGCCTTGTGTGGCGGATATGCTTTCCTGTTTCAAGAATTATGCGCACAGGTGGGAATTTCTTCTGAAGTGATCCACGGATACACCAAACAGTATGCTGCTCAAACAAAGCGAGAAAAAGTGAATCATACGTGGAATGCCGTGAAGTTAAATGACCAATGGTATTTGTTGGATATAACATGGGCTAAGAGTCACGGAAGTTCCTCTGAGCCCGATACGTTTTGGTACCGCACACCGCCAAAGGACTTTATCTATACACACTACCCCGAAGACACAAAATGGACCTTATTACGACATCCCATTTCTAAAAAAGAATTTGAGACACTTCCGTCACACTAAAAATTTTTTGCGTAAAAAAGAAAAGCCTCAATCGAGGATTGAGGCTTTTGTTCTTTAAGAAATACAATTCTTATGCTTCTGCATTCGGAATGACAGAAACATAGGATTTATTGTCCTTCTTTTTGGTGAATTTCACAACACCGTCCACTCTGGCGTGTAAGGTGTGGTCTTTTCCACCATATACGTTCTCACCGGGATGGTGCGTATTTCCGCGTTGTCTTACGATGATATTTCCAGCGGTAGCAGCTTGACCACCAAAGATCTTAACGCCAAGGCGTTTCGATTCTGATTCTCTACCGTTCTTGGAACTACCAACTCCTTTTTTATGAGCCATTTTCTTTCGGTTTTATGTTCCCGTATTGCTACAGGATGTGTTATACAAAAGCCGGAACGATTATTTCTCGATCCCGCCGTCTAATTTTTCTTGTAATGCAGCCAGCTCATCCCATTTCCCTTCGGCAGCTAACTTAGCCTGCTTTGGCCATGTGTCTGTCACTAAATGTGATAAACGTGAGCTTGCTTCGGTTAAGATCTCGGCAATCGCTTCAGGTTTTGCCTTAGCTACTTTCGCAAAAGTATCCAATCCGGCGTTTACCATTGCTTCAGCAGCTTTTGGTCCTACACCTTCAATCTTTTTTAGATCGTCTGCTTTTTCAGCTTTTTTAGGAGCTGCAGCTTTGGTTTCTTTTTTAGGTTCCGCTTTGGCTTTTGCCGGTGCGGCCTTCTTTGTTTCTTCCTTTTTTGGAGCAGCTTTCTTCTCTTCCTTCGCTTTTGAAGTTGTTGATTTCTTTGCTCCTGAAGCTACAATGCTTTCAATAACGATCTCAGAAAGGGATTGTCTGTGACCATTTTTCTTCTGATACCCTTTTCTACGTTTCTTTTTGAAAACGATAACTTTGTCACCTTTAAGGTGTCTAACGACTTTTGCTCCAATAAGAGCGCCGTCTATAGCCGGGGCGCCAATCGTGATTTTGTCACCGTCACCTACCAAAAGAACATTGTCGAACTCGACCTTGTCACCTTCATCGGTAGCTAAACGATTAACAAAAACCTTTTGGTCTTTCGCAACTTTTACTTGCTGCCCTGCTATCTCTACAATTGCGTACATAGCGTAATCGATTATATAATTAGTTATACAAAGCTTTTACCAAACCGGGAAAAGCATCTCTCTCACCAAAGCGAATAGTGTTCGCAAAGGCGGGTGCAAATATAATTCTAATTAATTAAACCGCAAACAGTTTCTTTAAAATTAAAGGCAGTGATTAGGATTTGGTGTTCCAGGATTCTTTAAGCAATTGCATAAAGGCCAATGTTAGTACTAATGTGGTTGCAAAGCCCATGATCACTAAAGAGATAATAACAATAAGACCTCCTTTATTGTAGGTCAAACCCCAAGAATCCAGAATAGCTTCGGCAAATTGGGTGTCGATCTGAAATATATACAGTGACATGAAGACGGCAAAAAGAATTGTAGCGATTCCGCCGGCAAATAGTCCAATTTGAAATCCTTTTTGGTACTTGAAATTCTCTTTATCAGCCTTGTATGCCTTCATGGCCATCAAGATCCCGGCGCCAAAAATAACACCATTGGCTGCACTTAAGATCGGGTATTGATGTAACCCCAAAAGCTTCGTTAGAAGAAAGTAGGCGATTAATGCAATGGCAATTCCAATTCCGTATTTTATATAGTATTTTCCCATAGTTTAATGCTTGTAAGTGGTATAAATTTCGGGAAAAAATTTTAGAATGGCGGGTCAATTAAATTTTTATTAACCTTTTCCGAAGGAATAACGGTTACGTATTACCCTAAAAACCGCTATTTTAAAATAATCACTCACTCCACGAAAGTGTTTCCATGAGATGCCGAATGTCATTCCGAAGATATACCGCTGCCGGATAAATGGAGTCGAAATTGGGCTTGGTCTTAAAATACAACGAACCTGTTACAAAATGTTTGAGACTGTCCGTAGCATAGAACTGTGCCTGAGTGGCCGCATCGCCATTTATGGAGTACAACATACCATACACCCCATTGTCAGGATTCACAAATAGTTTTTCGGGGATGTCTACGGCTTTGATGGTATGATCGTACGTAAGTTTTTGTGCATCATACAAAAGAGAGTCCAGATTGTTGTTCTTTACTTCACGATATGACAAATAAATGGTCGCATTCATCCCGGGATATTCTAGATTCAACCAGCAATTGTTCTTAAGCACAAGAGATGCTTCCTTATTCATTTCAAAAGAATAAGGGCATGGGATCCCTATATCCCTGTAGGTAGCCGCGGGATATTCAAGCCGAAGTGCAGCGTTGGGTTTTACCACAACTGCGTCTTCACAAGAACTAAAGACTATAATAATTATAAGTACGATAAGGGAGCGCATGCCGTTAGTTTATGGATAATTTTATTTGTTTGATCCGTTTGTTGTCAAACGCCTCTATGGTAAACGCATAATTGTGAAAAGTTATTACCTCATCCTTCTTCGGAAATCCTTTAGAGATCTCCAACAGGAAACCGGCGAGCGTTTCAGATTCTCCTTTTTCCTCCTCAAAAAGTTGGGTGTCCTCTAATTCGATCACCCTGTAAAAATCTTTCAAAGGCGTTTTTCCTTCAAAAACAAAGGTAGTATCATCGAGTCTCGAGAAAATAAGGTCTTCATCGTCAAATTCGTCACTTATCTCACCTACGATCTCTTCAATAATATCTTCAAGAGATATCAATCCACTGGTCCCGCCATACTCATCCACAACGATCGCCAAGTGCATTTTCATGTCCTTAAACTCATTAAGCAGGTCGTCTAGTTTTTTATTTTCAGGAACAAAGTATGCCTCTCGTTTTAGGGTGGTCCAATCTAAGATCTTTCGGTCTATAAATGGCATTAGATCCTTTACATAAAGAATCCCGGTTATATTGTCGATGCTATCCTTGTAAACGGGTATACGAGAATAACCCCTGGCAATAATATCCGGCATGATCTCCTTGAACGGCGCTTCCTCATTTAGCGCAAAGATCTCCATCCTAGGTTTCATTACTTGCTTGGTATCTGTGTTCCCAAAAGTGACGATCCCTTGCAGGATCTTTTGTTCCTCATGCGTGGTGTCTTCCTCTCTGGTTAGTTCCAGCGCCTGTGATAATTGGTCTACACTAAGATTGGATTTTTGTTTTCCAAATTTCGCATGTATATAGATAGTTGCCGCTCGCATTGGCAAACTCAACGGAGCAAACAAGGTATCCAATACATTTAAGGGATAGGCCATCAATACGGCAAAAGAGATCCTGTTCCTGCTGGCGTATACTTTAGGAAGGATTTCACCAAACAATAAAATAAGAAAAGTGGCCACACCTATCTTTAACAAGAAAACCGAGTCGATCTCAAAATAATAGAGATTCAATTTGTAATTGATTCCTTCGAACCAAACCGAACTAAGGGATTCGAATAAGAGCACGATGGCGATGTTAATAGAATTATTTGCCACGAGGATGGTGGCCAACAATTTCTTTGGCTTCGCGAGCAATCGCTCTACGATGTTCAGCTTCTTGGCAATGGCCTTATTATCATTGCTTTCAAAATCGCTGGTGGTCAATGAGAAAAAAGCTACCTCGGCTCCAGAAATAAGGGCAGAACAAAGCAACAACAGCACCAATAGAACGATACTGGTAATATGAACTGCACTTACTAAAGGAAGAAACAATAAACTAGGAGGCTCTAGATCCAAAGTGTTGGTATTCGTTAATACTTAGAATGGAAGATCGTCATCTTCCTCTCCAATAGGAGCTTGTTGTTGGGTGTTCTTTGAATTTGAAGTTGCGGTAACATTTTGAGAATGCTGATTCGCAGATGAGCCGGAATCATTCGATTCGCCTTTAGGAGTTAAAAAGGTAAAGTCGGTGCATTGTATTTCAGTACTATACCGCTCGTTTCCTTGATCATCTTGCCATTTTCGCGTCTTCAGTCTCCCTTCAACGTAAATCTTATCTCCTTTTTTAAGGTATTTTTCGCAAATTTCTGCTGCTTTGTTCCGCACTACAATGTTATGCCATTCGGTATTGACCACCCGTTCCCCCGTGGTTCGATTCGTGTAGGATTCGTTAGTTGCCAATGGAAATCTACCAATACTCCCGCCACCTTCAAAATAGTGCATTTTTACGTCATCACCCGTATGTCCAATTAGCATTACCTTGTTTAATGTCCCACTCATAATCTTCTTTTTTTAGATTCGTACAAAGGTATAGTATGAGTTTTAAATATAGGACTTTTTTCAGTTTTTCATACCGGAAAAATTAGAAATGAAATTTTCGAGAAGTACAGGTATGGCATAGTTGTCCATGCTCGAGATAGCAATCGCATCGGGCGGTGCTTCCAGACATTCCACGATCCAAAAACTTGTGTACAAATGTTGGTGTGACAATTTGTGTATAATGGGTTCATCATTGTACAAATACACATCTTCAATAGGTATTTCTTCTGAAAACTCCTTGAAAGCCTCCATAGATTTCAATTGGGTCATCGATACTTCTGAAACACTTTCAATTAATGGAAATTCGTACAATTGTCGCCAAATTCCCTTTTGTGTACGCTGCCTTAGAAGGGTGCGTCGATCCTCTGAAAGCACCACTAAATAATTAAAATATCGTTTCTTAATGGCCGTCTTCTTCAGTTTTACAGGCAACATGGATACCTTATTATTTATAACAGCTTCACAATGATCGTTGAAGATACACCCAGCACAATAAGGGTTTTGGGGCACGCAATATTGTGCGCCAAACTCCATGATCGCTTGATTATAGGTTCCTGGTTGTGAAGGATCCAATAGCTCCTGCGCAAGTAATTTGAAGTCCTTAATGCCTTGAGTGGAATTTATAGGTGTTTCGATACCAAAAATACGCGAAAGGACCCTGTATACATTTCCGTCCACAACCGCCGTTGGCTCTCCATAGCAGATAGAAGCAATGGCACTGGCCGTATAATCCCCCACACCCTTAAGTTGCAATAATTCTTTATAGGACTTCGGAAATTCTCCCTGTAAGTCGTTTACAACGTATTTTGCGGCAGCGTGAAGATTGCGCGCTCTGGAATAATACCCCAATCCCTGCCAGAGTTTCAAAATTTCAGCCTCCTGTGCCTCTGCCAGCGCTTCTATTGTAGGAAATGCCTTAATAAATTTTAAATAGTACGGAAGTCCTTGTGCGACACGGGTTTGCTGCAGAATAATTTCAGACAACCAAATAAAATACGGATTGGAAGTGGCGCGCCAAGGGAGCATTCTTCTATTTTGTAAATACCACGCTATGAGTTTGTTAGAAAAAAAAGTGTCGTTTTTTGGCATTTGACAAAATTAGCCTTTATCTGATTATAATTTAACGGTTTATGGTTTGAATTATTGATTATAAAATCGTTATATTTGCCCTCTTGAAAAAAATAAACCTAATATAATAATTAAAACAAATAATAGAATGACGAAAGCAGATATCGTAGCGAAAATTTCAGAGAAATTAGGAATGGAAAAAGGTGATGTTCAAGCTACAGTAGAAACCTTTATGGACGAAGTGAAGAATTCTCTTGAGAGCGGAGACAATGTATACTTAAGAGGATTTGGAAGTTTCATTATTAAGAAAAGAGCCGAGAAGACCGGTAGAAATATTTCAAAGAATACAACAATTAAGATCCCCGCCCACAACATTCCGGCGTTCAAACCTGCAAAAGTTTTTGTAGAAGGCGTTAAAACGAATGTTGAAGTAAAATAATAATAACCGTTCGCAACGTGTGAACAACTAAAAAAAGTTAGTATGCCTAGTGGTAAAAAAAGAAAAAGACATAAGGTAGCAACGCATAAGCGCAAGAAAAGAAGACGCGCGAATCGCCACAAGAAAAAGTAGTTTTCCAACTACTTTTTTCGTTTAGAAAAAATACCCTGCCGTGGGCAGGGTATCCAAAAAAACGTTCTTTGACAACGAAATCATACCGCTTTGTTACCTTAAAGCTGTTGATTTCAACGGGTTTTTTCCTACGTTATGTAGGAACATTAAACCTGTGATAAAATTTTGTTTAATCCATTTGTCCCAAATTATTTGGGATGGATAAAAATTAATTAAAAGTGAACTACGAATTATTCATTAGATCCAGTTCACAAGAAGTTGATTTTGCCCTTTTAAAAGATGGAAAACTAGTCGAATTAAATAAAGAGGAAGAGGACAACAAGTTTTCGGTGGGAGATATCTATCTCGCTAAGATCCGCAAAACAGTCCCCGGTCTAAATGCCGCATTTGTGAATGTGGGTTACGAAAAAGATGCTTTTTTGCATTATCATGATTTGGGACCAAAGGTTCTTTCTCTTTTGAAATTCGTAAAACGTGTAAGCACAGGTAAACTTAAAGAGTACTCTTTAAAAGATTTCCCATTTGAAAAGGAGATTGATAAGAATGGAGGCATTAACGACGCCCTTAAGTCCAATCAATCTATTCTGGTACAAATCGTAAAAGAACCCATTTCCACAAAAGGACCCCGTATTAGCTCCGAGCTTTCCATAGCCGGTCGATACATTGTGTTGGTCCCTTTTTCAGACCGTGTTTCTATTTCTCAAAAAATAGAATCCAATGAAGAAAAAGAACGGTTAAAACGCTTGATTCAAAGCATTAAACCAAAAGGATTTGGCGTTATAATACGCACCGTAGCAGAAGGCAAAAAAGTAGCAGAACTGGATAGAGATTTACAAAATCTCACAGATCGCTGGACAGCGATGTGTAAAAAGCTACAAGGAGCCCACCACCCAAGTAAGGTGTTGAGCGAGCTAAGCAGAGGAACTTCGATGATTCGAGATGTATTTAACGATTCATTTTCGGCAATACATATCGACGACGAAACCCTTTACTTACAAATAAAAGATTATGTGCAAGAGATTGCACCTAATAAAGAGCATATCGTAAAGTATTATGACTCCAAAGTTCCCATTTTTGAAAAATTTGGGATCGAGCGTCAAATTAAAACGTCTTTTGGAAAAACGGTCTCCGGCAGCAAAGGAGCCTACTTGGTCATTGAACATACAGAAGCCATGCACGTCATTGATGTGAACAGTGGTAACCGTAGTAATAAGTCCAAGAATCAAGAAGACACCGCGCTCGAAGTAAACATGATCGCCGCCACCGAGGTGGCACGTCAGTTACGCTTACGAGACATGGGAGGAATCATTGTCGTCGATTTTATCGATATGGGCAATGCCGGTAACCGTAAAAAACTCTACAATCACCTGCGTGATGAAATGAGCGATGACCGGGCAAAACATAAAATTCTTCCACCAAGTAAATTTGGATTGATACAAATTACACGCCAACGTGTGCGGCCTGAAATGAACATTAAAACTCGCGAAGAAGACCCCAATAACATTGGAGGGGACGAAAGTAGCGAGATCGAAGCGCCAATCATAGTGGTCGATAAGATCAACGAAGAGGTGAAACGCCTCTTTCAAAAAGACTATAAGAAGATCACGCTCAATGCGCATCCTTTTATAGCAGCCTTTTTAACCAAAGGTTTTCCATCGGTGCGAACCAAATGGTTCATGGAGCACAAAAAATGGGTGAAAATTCAACCTAGAGACGCTTACACGTATCTTGAATATCATTTCCACGACAAGAACGGGGAATTGATTCACTAACAAAAGACCCTCCTTTGCATTAGCGATGGAGGGTTTTTTTATGCCCTTTTAGTAACATATATACGGGCGTTACCCCACCTCCGCTAACGCTGTGTTGGGGTCGGGTCATCCGCTGTATCTCTACATTCCTCCTACGAAGCAATGTAGAGGATGTCGCTACTACCCCTAACGCAACCTTTTACGATCTCGCGCATTTCTTGCATTTATTTGAAAACGATACCATTTAAAATTTTTATTATCTTTAACAATAACTCCCCTCAATACTAACCAACACTCCTAATGGATCGAGAATCTCGTGCCCAGTCGGGTCTCGGTACAATGAATGGGTAAATTATCTTGCCGAGGGAGCAAGCTGCTATTGTGATGACAGTAAATATCAATACCGGCAACAGTAAGAAACATATCATTGCCCCAACCAAGGACACAACGACTATAGATATTTTCTATTTGTCGGTGGGACTCTATAGCGTTAACTTAGGCTGCGACGGCGAAATACAAAACAGTGTAACTCTTTCTAAAACTAATACGATGAAAAAATTCTTAGTAATAATAGCCATTATCCTTTTTTCTCCAAAGCTCATTGGCCAAGACCCTGCCCTCCTTGAAAATGATTGGTATTTAGAAAAAATCATTATGGATTCAGAGGAATACGAAAGGCCATATCCCAATTTTCAGGCTATTCTTAACGCCAACACTGAAATACTCATTATTGATCATTCTACATGTGAAGAAGGTTTTGGATCAATGATTCAATATGTCGGCACCAATATTTTTACAATAGATGATAGTAGCGTTGTATTAATTGGAGTCTGTGGTGATCCCGATATCAATGCTTTTATGCAGTTTCATTATCAGATTTATCTGGAAGATAACAATTTCGCTAAAAATCCTTTCACTTACACCATCGAAAATACCGGTTCATATAAAACACTTACTGTCATCAATGGTGATGGCGACGTAGCTATTTATGGTGATCAGTTGTTAAATGCAGAAACTTTTACAGCTCCAGCATTTAAAGTATATCCCAACCCCACAACGGACTATCTCTTCATAAAATCGCAAGGAGACCTGTCGGCCTATCAGTTATATGACCTCAACGGACGCAAGGTTCAGAAATCGAACCTTTCGGGTACAGAAACACGAATGGATCTGTCCAAACTGCCTAGCGGTTTGTATTTTTTACGATTGTATTCGGAAGAAACGTCTTATACTTATAAGATTGTGAAGGAATAATAAGGCTCCTTCTTTTAAAGTGAAATCGGGAGTGGCAAATGTCACTCCCTGTTTTTTTAATAAAACGCTTATACCCTACTCCACCAATCAAGATTCACATATTTTTACTACATTTTGTCCCAATGAACTACAAAATCCATAAAACCTACACGCTCGATGAAGCAACCCGACGTATGGAACGTTATTGCGCCTACCAGGAGCGCTGCCATAAGGAAGTACACGCAAAACTTCAACAAATGCGTATGATCCCGCAAGCCATCGACCAGATCATCCACCATTTGCTGCAGCACAACTTCTTAAATGAAACACGTTTCGCCCAAGCGTTTGCCAGAGGAAAATTTAGAACCAAAAAATGGGGAAAGAAACGAATCGTCAACGAGTTAAAGCTTCGTGAGATCTCTCAGTACAATATTACACTGGCGCTTCGGGAGATCCCGGAAACCGAATACCTTTCAACTTTCCACGAGCTTGCCGAAAAACGAATCAAGCAACTTGCTTCAGAAAAAGACCTTCAGAAAAAGAAAAAAAAACTAGCAGACTACCTCTTCTATCGTGGGTGGGAGAGCGAGATGGTCTATGAGAAGCTACGTGAACTTACTGCAAAGTGATACCCAGTTTTCTATGGGTACGCTCAATAGCTTTTTCATTCTTGGCATCGATCCACGATTGCCCTTTAAGGCGTCGCATTAGATTGTCGTAGTGACGCATAAAGAAGATGTTGTATACAGCTTTTCCAAGGTTCTTTGGGTTGCGGGCAAGAGCTCGCAAACTCATTGAGAAGCCGGGCGTGAGGTAGCGCATATAATGCCAATATCCTTCCGGCATATACAGCACATTTCCGTGTTCTAGATGTGTAATATATCCTTCGGCTTTCCTAAGAGCAGGCCATTTCTTAAAATCGGGATCTGCAAAATTGATGTCTTCTCGTGTGATTAAGGAATGAGGAATCTTATATAGGTAATCGTTCTGTTTCTGGTCAAAAAGAATGACCTCCTTTTTTCCGTGGAAATGGAAATGAAAGATATTCGCCAGATCGATATCGTAGTGCATAAAGGTATAACTGTCCTTTCCGCCAAAAAAGAGCATAGGAAGTCCCTTTAATAATTTAAGTCCGAAATCGGGATAGGTAAAGTCCTTTTGCAGCTGCGGCACTTCCTTAAGGATATTCCAAAGGAAGATACGGTACTTGGTGGGTTCCTTCTTAAGCAACGCAATGTAATCGCGCATTTTCATGGTAGCATGCGGTTCGTTGAAACCGTCCTTGTAGTCCACCGGGCGGTTATCGTACAACGGCACCGTTTTATCTCCTGCTACTTCGGCCATGTAATCGAGGTCCCATTTATGGAATGCCTTCCAGTCTTCAATAAACCGCTCTATTACAACAGGCTTTTGAGGTTTAAAATAGCGTTTCAGGAATTCCTCCTTGGTAATGGTTTCAACTCTGTCTATTTCCTGTAATTGCATAGTAACGATGAAAAGCCCAAAATTACAAAAGTTAACCCTAATGGGATGTTAATTTAATAAATCATCACAATCAAACGATACGATTCAGTTATAAGCATAAAAAAGGACCGATATACAATCGGTCCTTTCAATACATTATAAGGTGTTGTTAATTATCTGTGGTAATCACTAATGCAGGCGTCCATTCACTAAACCCGTCGGTACCGCAATTGGCCCGTACAAAGATCTCGTAAGTGGTAGCAGGTGTTAAACCGTCAATTCGGTAGTTGCTTTGTGAGGTCGCCTCTACGGTTCCCGTTCCCGCAGGATGGCCTACAGGGCCGTAATCCACTTCCCAAGCAGTTTCATTGTTCTCATCCCATGTGATATCGATCGATGTTGACCCGATGCCGGTTTGCTGCAAATTGGTAGGAGCATTACAAGTCACTATAGGTTCGGAGGTGATGAACTCTTTGCTTATGTACTCACTAAAACCGTTGCTCCCACAGTTGTTTCGAAGAAAAACAGTATAGGATGTAGACGGCATCAACCCGTTGATCAAGAAACTGGTTTGTGAGGTTGACACCACAGTTCCTTGCCCTAATTGAAAGCCGGTAGGCCCGTATTCAAACTGCCAAGCCGTTCCGTTGGTATCATCCCATTCAAAAAAAATGGATGTACTGTTTATTTGTATGGCCGAAATTGATGCAGGCGTCGGACAATTGTTATTTCCGCCATCATCATCTTTATTACAAGAGATCACAGCCAAAGCCATGAATGCTAAAAAAAGGACTTTCTTCATAGAATGTTGTTTTTGTTGCTTCTTAAACGGAAGGAACACTAAAATATTTAAAATTGATGTAAATTATATAGAAATTATTTTGAAGCTTTTGCCTTTTCACGAGCTTCTTCATTTCGGTCGATGCTGTGTCCGGGACGCGTCCATCTGGGCTTTTCTCCAAGTGGCTGATATGCGGAGGATGCTGCTTCTACTGTTTCGGGTTGTGTCTTTTTCACAAAAGGTTTTTGCGGAACCAGCCCCAGCGTCTTGAACATTTCCATATCCTCGTTCACATCGGGGTTGGGGGTTGTTAATAGTTTGTCTCCGGCAAAAATGGAATTGGCCCCTGCAAAGAAACACATGGCCTGTCCTTCTCTGCTCATTTGAGTGCGCCCTGCCGACAATCGTACCTGGGTGTGGGGCATAACAATACGGGTGGTGGCAACCATGCGAATCATCTCCCAAATAGATACAGGCGCAATAGCTTCCATAGGAGTCCCTTCAACCGGAACAAGGGCGTTGATGGGGACGGATTCGGGTTGCGGACTCAAAGACGCTAATGCGACCAACATCCCCGCTCGGTCCTCGAGTTTTTCTCCCATGCCTATAATGCCACCGCTACATACTGTCACATTGGTCTTTCGTACATTTCCAATGGTGTCCAGCCGATCCTGATAAGCACGTGTTGAAATGACATCCTTATAATAATCTTCGGAAGTGTCCAAGTTATGGTTATAAGCATACAATCCGGCCTCGGCCAGTCGTTTTGCCTGATTCTCTGTGATCATGCCTAGCGTACAACAAACCTCCATATCCATTTTGTTTATGGTACGTACCATTTCCAATACTTGATCGAACTCTTCACCATCCTTCACATTTCGCCAAGCGGCTCCCATACATACTCTCGAGCTGCCGGAAGCTTTTGCTCGTAATGCCTGTGCTTTCACCTGTGAAACGCTCATTAGATCATTTCCTTCAATATTGGTGTGATAGCGTGCCGCTTGTGGACAGTACCCGCAGTCTTCGGGACAGCCCCCTGTTTTTATGGATAGAAGGGTACTCACCTGCACCTGATTGGGATCGTGAAACTGTCTATGTACAGTGGCAGCTCTATACAACAATTCCATCATAGGGGTGTTGTAGATCTCAAGTATTTCTTCTTTGGTCCAGTCGTGTTTGATGTCGCTCATAAGTTCAAAAATAATTAAAAATAGAAAAGTAAATCATGGTTTGGATATAATTATACTAACAGCATTCCCGCCAAAACCTACGGCATTGATCATTATACTTTTTAGCGTTGTTGGGGCGTGACGTCGATTGGCGAAAAAGGGGTTTTCTACCAATCTGTTATGTTCAAGCATCATCACCGCCAGCTCCAAACTCAACATACCGGATGCCGCAAACGTATGCCCTACAAGCCATTTGTTAGAGGTAAGCAACGGTAATTGTTCTTTAAATACAGCGCGAATTGCATTGTATTCGGCAGTATCGCCTTGCACCGTTCCGGGGGCATGCATCACAATACAATCCACGCTTTCCAAAGATGCTTTTTGAAGGGCCTTTCGCATGGATTGTTGAAAACAATTGGCATCTTTAGAAATAGAACTGTTGTGTGTTATTATTTCTGAAGCAAATCCGTAACCCTTCACCACCGCTCGTGTGCGTTCTGAAGTTCCTGCTTCGATGACTGCGATCGCTGCACCCTCTCCCAACACCATGGTGTTTTTGGTCTTTCGAAGACGCATGGATTCGCATGCCATCTTGTTCTTTGAAGCAGAGTACAAGCGCAGCGCCTGCATTTGTGCAAAGGTAAATGGGGTTAGCGCGGCCTCACTTCCCCCCACAACAAAGGCGTCTGCCATCCCGGCCTGTAGCCAAGCGATTCCGTTCAAGAGCGCATGCAAGGCCGTCGAGCAGGTAACCGAATGTTCGATGCGTACCCCGGCTGCCCCTAAGTCTTGTCCTACCCAAGAGGAGATATTTCCTAAAGTGGTTGTGGGTGACGCATAGGCAGAGACCGCTTTCTCTTTGAGGAATGTACTGTGATAGTCTTCAAATAACTGGGTTGCTCCCCGGGACGAACCGATGTTAATGCCCGTATTCTTTTCTGAAAAATGCTTCAGAAGGACTGCTTTTCTGGCCGCCAGAATGGCTAGCAATACCGAACGATCTACTTTTTTGTATCTGGTGTCTTGCTGAAGGGCCTGCAGTTCCTGTTCTGTTTCCGAAGCAACCTCCGAAACCCATAGCAGGGAATCCCCAACAGCTCTCTGTGTGAATAAGGGTATGGCATCCCGATAGCGTTGCCAAACTTCCTCAGAAGAAGATCCAAGCGCAGAGACGGACGCAATACCTGAAATTGAAATAGGAATCTCCAAATTTTGTACTTTGGCACAAAAATAAGGGTTCTCACTTTTTAATCAACCTTAATCGTATAATTATATGGACGAAACGATCGACCACCGTAACTGGTTTCAGCGCAACTGGAAATGGGCCGTTCCCACTGGCGGCTGTCTCCTTATTATTGTTCTATTTATTGCCTTCGCAGGCACCATGATCATTGGCGTTACCTCGCTTTTTTCAGATTCTGAACCGTATCAAGAAGGGGTTGCCAGAGCACAAAACAACCAAACTGTTATGGTATCCTTAGGAACACCTATTGAAACCCATGGTATGACCAAAGGGAGTATCAATTATAAAAACGGCGAAGGACACACCAATTTGGAGATCCCCATAAAAGGACCTAATGGCAAAGCATTGTTGGTAGTCGTTGCAGACAAGTATACCGAGACTTGGGAATACTCGGTCATGGAGGTTATTTTATACGATACGGGAGAGAAAGTGTCGTTATTGGAAGATACAGAGGATTTAGACGAGTGGTAAACACGATTCGACGGCACCGTAGATTTGTTCCAGTTGTTGGTCGGTGGTAACAAAAGGAGGCAGAATGTAAATGGTATTTCCCAACGGACGAAGAAAAACGCCTCTTTCCATAAAATGAGCAAATAACAAATCCCGTACTGCTCCATACCGATCGGTTTCCAAGGCTAGGTCCAACGCAAAAATTAGTCCCATAGTTCGTACGGAAGCGACCTTTGGGTGCTTCTTAATTCGCTTTGCAAATGCACAGTGCTTTTGGTAAATGCGTTCCCCATCGTCTTGTATGGCGTTGGAGGTAAGCAGTTCCAAGCCGGCGATGGCGGCACTACAGGCTAAAGGATTGGCACTGTAAGTATGTGCATGAAAGAATCCTTTGGAAATCGTCTCACCCAAAAAAGCATCGAAGACTTGCTGCGTGCAGGTGGTAACACTCATAGCAGCGACTCCGGCGGTAAGTGCTTTACTCAAGCACATAATATCCGGTGGGGTATCTAGGTATTCTGAAGCAAAGTTCCTTCCGGTCTTGCCAAAACCTGTCATTACTTCATCGGCGATACACAGCACATCATGATGCTTACATCGTTTCAGCAGTTGTTCCAAACCCATGGCATTGTGGAATTTCATTCCGGCGGCACCCTGAACCAATGGCTCATATACAAATGCAGCACAGTTGTTATTTTCTAGGATCTCTTCGAGTTGTGCGAGCAGTGCGTCGGGTTGCTCTGTGGTTGGTGTCGCAATTCGAACCACTTTCAGAAAGAATTCTTCAAAAGGACCGTTGTAAACTGAAAGACCCGATACACTCATTGCGCCAAAGGTATCCCCATGAAATCCTTCTTCGAACGCAATGAGCGTATCGCGTTTCGCTCCTTTATTGTAATGGTATTGTAACGCCATTTTTATTCCCGCCTCCACAGCCGTTGAGCCATTGTCGTTGAAAAAAAGTTTCTGTTGGTTTGGCGGCAAGATGGCCATGAGTCGTTCTGAAAGTTGTACTGCGGGTTCGTGTGTGAAGCCTGTAAAGACCACTTGATCGAGCTCTTTAAGTTGTTTTGAAACACTTGTAATAATGTGGTCGTTACAGTGACCGTACATCGCAGTATACCAAGATGCAATCCCGTCAATATATTCCTTTCCATCCTCGTCCCACAGTAGCGCACCTTTTGCTTTCACAATAGCAATGGGAGGTGCCGCCGTTTGGTGCTGGGTGAGCGGATGCCAGATGTGCTTCTTATCTCGTTGTTGTAAACTCATCGTTAAAAATTTCTGCATAGTCCAAAACGACCCGTGCATCCATGTAAGGTTCTGTGTCGATACGTCCAAGAATACGAACACCCGTCATTTTTGAAATCACCGTTTCGGTAGTAGGCGTTTCGGGGCCGTTGAAGATAATTCCAAATATAGAAAGGTTTCTTTGTTTAAGCGCTTCAATGGTTAACAAGGTATGATTGATACTTCCCAATTCGTGTTTTGACACCACAATCACTTGGTCCGTTGGTAGCATGAGGTCCATGATGGTCTCGCTATCGTTTAAAGGGACTAAGACGCCTCCGGCACCTTCGATCACCAGCGCATTCTTCGTTTTTGGGCGCCGGATACTTGATGCATCTATGGCAACTCCATCGAGTGCTGCTGCCGCATGCGGACTCATAGGTGTTCTTAAGGCATAGGCATTGGGATGGAAAATCGTCTTCTTGTTGGAAACCAAGCGTTGAACCGTTTGTGAATCCCCGGCGTCCAAATCTCCGGCTTGTACCGGTTTCCAGTAGTCGGCGCGCAGTGCTTCCGTAATGATAGCGGCTACCACGGTCTTGCCGACGCCGGTTCCGGTTCCTGTGATGAAAAAGGTAGTATTCATACTGCAAAGGTAGCCAATAGATTCAGGACCTCTTCCATTTCTTCTTTGGAATTAAAGCTATGGATACAAAAGCGTAGCCGTTCCTTTCCTGAAGGGACCGTAGGTGATAAAATAGGCCGCACATCAAAGCCTGCCTTTTGCAATGTATCTGCAGCGGCTTTTACTTTTTTATTCCCCGGAAGGAGACAACTGTGAATGGCAGACTCGCTTGGCATAAAACAACCGGAAAGTCCTTTCTTTTCAACCAAGTTTCGGAACAAAATGATATTGGATTGCAACTGCGCTATGGCGGAATTCTTACCTTCAGTAGATTGAGATGCAAGCGCTTCATACGCTGCCTGAACCGTCGCGACCGAATGAGGAGGTAAGGCAGTGGTGTAGATAAAGCTTCGGGCGAAATTGATAAGATAATCAGTAAGTATAGTGCTTCCAAGAACGGCAGCACCATGACACCCCAATGCTTTTCCGAAGGTAACGATACGCGCAAACACAGCAATTTCAAGCGCGTATTCCTGTACACTTCCAAGACCATTCCCAATAACCCCCACCGCGTGAGCTTCATCAACAATCAATAGGGCGCTCGATCTTTGACACATATCTGCCATGGCGACAAGATCAGGGCAATCACCATCCATTGAAAACACGGCTTCGGTTACTACAAAGACCTCCGTCCCTTCCTTTTTATGTAGGTCTATGAGGCGCTCCAGATCGGAAATGCTATTATGCCGAAATTTATATGCCTTCGCATGGCTTATTGCAATACCGTCTCGAATAGAAGCGTGGGAAAGTTCATCGTACAAGATCACATCACCGCGTTGTGGCACACATCCCAAAAAACCGAGATTGGCATCATACCCACTATTAAAGAGCAGTGCAGCTTCGGCTTTGTGAACTTGAGCAATAAAGGCTTCTGTTTCTTGATATAGACCGTGATTACCGGTGAGAAGTCGGCTACCGCTTGCTCCATTCACCTCTATCCTTTTATCGTTCAACAAGCGGGAAGCACGCTTATAGATCGTTTCTGAAGTAGTAAAACCCAGATAATCGTTCGAAGAGAAATCCACCCCTTTTATGGGTTTGCCAATGCTACGCAAAGCCTGTCCATTGGAACGCTCCAATAATTTTTTCTGAAGTGATGGCGGCAGGTAATTCATGTTCCAAATTTAGGTATCTTTCGTAAAAGCGGCATCAATGATCACCTATAAAAGCGTCGATAAAAAAGAAGAACTCGAGCAAATCCTTCAGCTTCAGTTACAGAATATTCCTGCAGCCCTTCCTTCCGAAGTGAAGCAAAGCGAAGGATTCGTTACCGTACAACACACTCTGGAACTTCTTACCCGTATGAATGCTCGCTGTCCACATATCATTGCCAAAGAACAACGTAAGGTGGTGGGGTATGCACTTTGTATGCATCCGCGATTCCGTGAAGAGATAGAAGTATTAAAACCCATGTTCACCGAAGTTGACCAAGCTTTTGGAACGAACAGTCCCTATATGGTCATGGGACAAATTTGTATCGACAAGAACTACAGGAAACAAGGCATTTTTAGGATGCTGTATAAAACGCTGCAAGAAGCGGTTTCGCCGGAATTCTCAACCATCATTACAGAGGTAGATGCCACCAATACGCGTTCGTTACAAGCACATTATGCCGTAGGTTTTAGAAAATTAACTGTGTATACGTCTCAAGGGGTTGATTGGGAATTGATCGCACTAACAAAAAACGCTCCCTAAAAAAGGAGCGATTTTTGTTTTATGATTACTAAGAGTACCAATTAATCTGCCAAGACGATCACTTTATTGTCTTTACACTCAACCGTTCCACCATTGATCTCCAAAGTCCATTTCCCTGAAGCGTCCTTTTGGAACTTGTTCTCAAATCCTTCAGCAATTACCGGATTACCCTTAAAGGTTACCTTTCCTTCCTGTAATAAGGAAACAATAGGTGCATGATTGTTCAGCATCTGAAAAGATCCTTCCACTCCCGGTACGGTTACCGATTCTACTTCACCGGATACGATGGAGGCTTCGGGGGTTACAATTTCTAGGTACATAATTACTTTTTAGAAAAATTAAATTCCTTTCTTACACATCTCACAAGTATTAACAATTCCTTCGCAGCAATATTTCTTCGAGATGATTCAGAAAATTGACTACGCTTCAGCCAACATTTTCTCTCCGGCTTCTATTGCTTCTTCGATAGTTCCCTTTAAGTTAAAGGCCGCTTCCGGAAGGTGATCCAATTCACCATCCATGATCATATTGAATCCTTTAATGGTCTCCTTAATATCTACTAATACTCCGGGGATGCCGGTAAACTGCTCTGCCACGTGGAAAGGCTGTGATAAGAATCGCTGTACACGACGTGCGCGACCAACGGCCATCTTATCTTCTTCAGATAATTCCTCCATTCCTAAAATAGCGATGATATCCTGTAATTCCTTATAGCGTTGTAGCAACTCTTTTACACGTTGTGCACACGCATAGTGCTCTTTTCCTAAAATATCTGCAGTAAGAATACGCGATGTTGAATCCAATGGATCCACAGCAGGGTAGATACCAAGCTCGGCGATCTTACGAGATAATACGGTTGTTGCATCTAAGTGAGCAAAGGTAGTTGCCGGGGCCGGATCGGTAAGGTCATCTGCAGGTACATATACTGCCTGTACCGATGTGATCGATCCTCTCTTAGTAGAAGTAATACGCTCCTGCATGGCACCCATCTCGGTTGCCAATGTTGGTTGGTATCCTACCGCAGAAGGCATACGACCTAGAAGTGCCGATACCTCAGAACCTGCTTGCGTAAATCTAAAGATATTATCTACGAAGAAAAGTACGTCTTTCCCTTGTCCGTCTCCTGCTCCGTCACGGAAATATTCTGCAATTGTCAATCCTGAAAGGGCCACACGCGCACGTGCTCCCGGAGGTTCGTTCATCTGACCGAATACAAAGGTCGCTTTTGATTCTTTCATCGCAGACTTATCTACTTTTGAAAGATCCCAACCGCCTGCTTCCATAGAGTGCATAAAATCTTCACCATAGCGAATAATTCCTGATTCCAACATTTCACGCAACAAGTCATTTCCTTCACGGGTGCGTTCTCCCACACCTGCAAATACCGAAAGTCCTCCGTGTCCTTTTGCAATGTTATTAATAAGTTCCTGGATCAATACAGTCTTACCAACTCCTGCACCACCAAATAAACCAATCTTACCTCCTTTTGCATAAGGCTCGATCAAATCGATCACCTTAATCCCGGTGAATAATACTTCGGTAGAAGTAGAAAGGTCTTCAAATTTTGGTGCTTCACGGTGAATTGGCAATCCGTTGTCTCCGGCTTTCGGTAAGTTCCCAATTCCGTCGATGGCATCTCCAATCACATTAAACAATCGGCCATACACTGCTTCACCAATAGGCATTTGAATAGGTGCTCCCGTTGCTACAGCATCCACTCCACGGCTCAATCCGTCTGTGGAGTCCATTGAGATTGTTCGTACTGTGTTCTCTCCAATGTGGGATTGAACTTCAAGAATCAATAAATTCCCGTTGTTATTTACTTCTAACGAATCGTAAATCTTAGGAAGCTCTGCTCCGCTTTCAAACACAACGTCCACAACCGGACCAATAATCTGTGCAACTTTACCTGTAACTTTTGACATGAGAAACTATTTATTTTTTAGTTATCCAAGAGCCTTAAAAGCCCCCTGATTTTCAACGGTGCAAAGATAGTTTTTTCTCTTAGAATTATGCAATGGGAAAGCGGAAATTTTTAATGCAAATATTTGATGGGTTTTTACTCATCTACCCCTGCAGTGGTTCACAATAATCTCTTATTTTATCTTTAAACAACTTTATAAGTGTTATCATGTGTTTGTCGGTTTTAGGAACTGGCCTTCCATCGATCTCTACTATCGGTGTCAATTCTCCCATGGTGCCGGTAGCAAAGACGCCGTCCGCATTGTATATTTGAGATAAAGTGATGTCCTGTTCAAAGACCTGAATGTTGTTTTGATGACAGAGTTCCAATACGGTAGCCCTCGTGATTCCCGGAAGGCAAGCGTGTGTATAGGGTGTAAACACTTTTCCTTCCTTTATCATAAAAAGATTGCTCCCGTTAAGCTCGGCTACAAAACCTCTGTCGTCCAACATGAGGCCGGCATCCTTCCCTGCCACATTCGCCTGTATTTTGGCGATAATGTTGTTTAGCAAATTGTTATGATGAATCTTACTATCTAAGAATTGAGGTGCATTGCGCCGCTGGCTTGTACTTATTACTTTGATCCCGGAGTTATTGTCGTAGACCAAAGGTTTCCATTCGGCCAGTACGATAAGGCAAGAACCGCTTTGGTTCAATCTAGGGTCCATCCCACTGGTAATCTTCTCGCCTCGAGTAAGTGTCAAACGAATGTGGGTCTCATCGCTCATCCCGTTAGCTTCCAAGGTTTGCCTTATTGCCCTCTTAATAAACTCTTTGGAGGGAATGTCCTCAAAAGCCAACGTTTTTGCACTTTCCTGTAGGCGCGTGAGGTGTTTGTCCAAACATACGATCCCCTCAGGATATACACGCAGTCCTTCCCATACGGCATCGCCCCCTTGCACACTGCTGTCGAACACAGAGACTTTTGCTTCAGATCGAGGATACAGGCGGTCCTTTACAAAGATTTGGATCGAATCGTTCTTAGGGTTGGAAGTCTGGAGCATGAGTATCGTTTTTTAGGATGTGGGTTCTTAAAGTGTTGTAATAAGGCATCGCTTCAGCAAGTAAAGTTTCGAAACGTGGTGGCAGTGGTTGAGAGCTGCTACTTTGTATCGCGAACTCCGTGGAATTATGAACATTTTTGTACCAATGCGGTGCCCAAATGCCGTCCTCGGGAATACCGCCTGCAGGCCAAGAAAGCATGGCTGTCTCAAACGGAAGCTTCAGTTTTGCACACAGTTTCCGAAGGTATCTTTCCGGAGCCATTAAAAGCGCATCGCTATCGATCACGATGGGTATTCGGTTATTTTCTTTCAGAAAAAGAAATAATTCCGAAGCTTTTTTAATTCCTATATCGGTAAGCGTAGGGTGTTCAATCACCTTAGAAAACGAGGCGATCAATTTGCGAGGATGTCTAATAAGGAGTACGTTACTCCAATCTAAAATAAATAAAGGTGCAGGTTGCAAATAATGATGTGCCATACCTTTTATAAATACATGGGATCGTTGTGACCGTCGCTCAATATCGGCAATGATATTTACATCGTCCAGCTCCATGGTTTGAAGGATCTCTATTTCGGAAGGATGTGAAGCCGCGTTTGCCGCATTTTTTAGGTAGTACCCGTAAAAAGGCTCATCCAACACACTGCAATCACTGCGTTGCGCGAACGCATACATGATCGCTGTAGAGAGGTTTCTAGGTCCGGAGATGAGGTTAATCACACGATTCATCTCATTAAAAGTAAGGTAAAAAATTGGATGTAAAAACTAGTAAGTGAATCTGTGTTTTAGATACGTTCCCAATTCACTATGGAAGCAATATGGCATGCATCCCTTTTCGAATTAAGTAGCGTTCAACAGAAAAGACGAAACAGTCCAACCTCTACTCTACCGTTACCGACTTGGCCAGATTTCGCGGCTGATCCACATTTCTTCCCAACATTACCGCAATATGATAGGACAGCAATTGCAGAGGTATCGTAGTTACTAATGGGGTTAAGGTTTCGGGTGTGTGCGGAACCTCCATGATGTAATCGGCCATTTCTTTGACCGTTGTATCTCCTTCGGTCACCACGGCAATGATTTTTCCTGCCCGCGATTTGATCTCTTGAATGTTGCTCACCACTTTTTCATAATGGTTGCTATTTACTGCAATAACCACTACCGGCATGTGCTCATCGATCAAGGCAATGGGACCGTGTTTCATTTCGGCGGCGGGATACCCTTCTGCATGAATGTATGATATCTCCTTTAGTTTTAGCGCACCTTCCAGGGCCACAGGAAAGTTGTAACCACGCCCCAGATACAAGAAATTCTTAGCATTCTTGAAGATCTCTGCGATCTTTTGGATGTTCTCATCTGTTTTTAATGTCTCTTCAACCTTAGCAGGAATTAATTCCAATTCACGAAGATGCACCATATAATCCCTATGAGAGATGGTTCCTTTTTTCTTGGCCAACTTCAAGGCGATCATAGTCAATACGGTGATCTGCGTAGTAAAAGCTTTGGTCGAGGCTACGCCAATCTCCGGCCCTGCATGGGTATAGGTCCCACTATGGGTCTCTCGGGAAATAGTAGAGCCAACTACATTACAAATACCATAGACGAAAGCACCTTTCTCCTTTGCAAGTTTGATGGCCGCCAGTGTATCGGCTGTTTCGCCACTTTGCGAGATCGCGATCACGACATCTTTTTCGGTAATGATTGGATTGCGGTATCTAAATTCTGAAGCGTATTCTACTTCAACCGGAATGCGTGCCCAATCTTCAAATATGTATTCCGCTACCAATCCTGCGTGCCAAGATGTTCCGCACGCTACAACAATGATCCGGTCTGCCTGAATGAACTTTTCGATGTAATCTTCAAGCCCTCCAAGTTTTATGATCCCTTCATTCACAAGCAAACGCCCTCTGTATGTATCTTTAATTACAGAAGGTTGTTCGTAGATCTCCTTCAGCATAAAATGATCGAAGCCTCCTTTTTCAATTTGTTCAAGATTCAATTGAAGCTCATGAACATAGGGTGCTACCAGAGAATCATCTTTGATCTTTCGAACCTTCACATCACGTCCCAAGCGTATGATGGCCATTTCTTCATCTTCCAAATAGATGGCATTGTTTGTAAATTCAATAAACGGCGAAGCATCACTTGCCACAAAAAACTCATCATCCCCTATACCAATGGCGAGTGGACTACCAAGCTTTGCGACAACGATCTCATCGGGTTTGTTCCTATCGAACAAGGCGATGGCATAGGCACCCACCACTTGATTCAGTGCGATCTGTACAGCCTTACCTAATTTTACCTTTTCTTTCTTCTTAACATCTTCAATAAGGTTTACCAATACTTCGGTATCGGTATCCGAAGTAAATGAATACCCCCTATTGAGCAATTCCTTCTTAAGTGCCGTATAATTCTCAATGATCCCGTTGTGTATGATCACCAGGTCACCGCTATTTGAGTAGTGTGGGTGAGAATTGATATCGTTTGGCACACCATGCGTTGCCCAACGTGTATGACCCATCCCTAAAGTTCCTTTGGATGAAATGGATTTTGAAACTTTTTCTTCAAGATCTGAGACCTTGCCCTTTGTTTTACACAGTTGAATATCGGATCCGTCGAAAAGTGCGATCCCGGCACTGTCATATCCCCTATATTCCAAACGTTTTAACCCGTTTAGTACAATGGGATAGGCGTCTCTTTTTCCAATATATCCAACAATTCCACACATTACTTTCTCTTTTAGTTAGGCTTCGTATAGTAGATCTGAAGTTTCAGCCTTTTTTCTGAATTAGCTGTGTTATTCCCAAATAGAACGGTCCCCTGCGGCGACAGTATCGTAGCCGCCGGAACCTTATCGATTCCCGGTGATTGGGTATTTTCCAGATCCTGAAAATCTGTCACTAATACATTCTGAGTAACCATAATTCCTAAGGGCACATTTAAGGAATCTCTTCGTATTACATTGCTTAGATGCGTGGTAATACGAATCTTATAGAAATCACCATTCTCGTCACTACCACGTTCCAATCGGCCCAGGTGATCTACCACAGCATTTACGGGCGCTTCTCCCACAGTAGGATCAAAATCATAGTCTGCGAGCAACGTACCTTCCGTTATATTGAAAATTACAAGCCTCTCTGGTTCCGTGGCTCCTCCCGGGATCTTTGACTGATCTACGTAAAAAATCAAGTTCGCTTCGTTGATCAACCAGTTCTCCACGCGCAAGGAATCCAGTTCGTCCGGCACTCCATTTTGACCATCTACCAAGACCCCATTCAAGATCTTTTTGTTATCAACATCCCCAAAAAGATCGATCACCGAAATGATCCCATCGCCACCCCGTAAATATAGGTTCTCTTCCCCGTTTTCCACATCGGGTGTTAACAATTGTGAAGCGATATCGGGATTCAACTCATTATCGAATGTATTAACGTTGATTCCTTTAAGTGACAATTCGAAACTGGCGTCATTCCGCTCAGCATCAGGATCTGCACCCATGGTTTTGAAAGTGTATTCAAGTGTTATTCTAGCGGCCGCAGCATTGAAAAGAAAGAGATTCCCTTCGTTGCTTGACGAAGTAACCTTAAAATAGATCCCTCTAAAATAATTTTTAAAATTATTATTATTTAAAAGTTCCGGTTCGCCCTCTTTATCAAGAATCTTTTCTTTAAAGAACTCGATGGGCAACTCGACACGAAGTCCCGGGGGCAGACGTTCTTCTTCATCCTCTTCGGTTGCGGGATCATCTTCTACAGCTATAATTTCATCGGCGCTTGGCGTAAATTCTTCTACTGTGCCAATTACAGGACCTAAAAAGTTTTCAAACAACGGTCCTTGATTGGAGTAATACTTTTGAGGCTCCTCAAAATTTGAGTTAGGGTCGAAGTCACGCAGAAAGTAATTGGACTCATACAGCGTGATATTGATAGGTGCATCTCCATAAACAGAATCTAATTCGTATGTAGTGACCTCGTCTGAAACTGTACTCGTACTGAAGAATGGAATATACAAATACACCTTTTCCAGTTCGGTGCTATCTCCAAACTCAGGGTTTGGTAATTCCATGGTCACTTGAGACAGTAAATTTACGGTCGATCTCCCATATATCTCATTGTTATAGATCCCTAATTGGTAACTGGGCAGATTGTTGGTTTGCACCGGGAACAATTTTCTGCTGAAGGCTACCAGGTTGTCTGTAACATATAGATCTGAATTAAAATTCTGTTCTCCAATGATTTCAGAATTGATAGGCGACAAGTCCTCTTCACAAGAAGAAAGGGCAATTATAGATAAAAGGATTGCCGTAAATTTTGGCAATAGGTTCTTGATATTCATGTGCAATTTTGTGTGTTATACCAATACTTTCGATTGGTAAAAATCTAAATACGCCTGGGAAAACTCCTCCATATTGTGATAGTTTAACACAGGTTTTTCAATGGTCTTGATAAATTTGTTTAATTCTTCCGGAATTTCTTCAGAACCAATAATAACAGCGTCTGAGTTTCGAACGGCTACCTTCATCATATTCGTGTAGGTAGGGTCCTTCAGTTCTGCCACCTTTTCTTCGGCAATCCCATCGAACTTAATTTTTTCAATAACTTCCTTATCTAACGTGCCATCAAACCCATGATTGTATAGCGAAGTAACTATTTTACTGTTTTCAAACAGCGGCTCATTATCGTAATAATTGCGAAGGTATAGTGGTAAGAACGACGCAAGCCAACCATGAACATGGATAATGTCCGGTGACCAATTTAATTTTTTTACTGTTTCAATAACTCCTTTCGCAAAGAAAATGGCGCGTTCGTCATTATCCGGAAAGAAATTACCATCCTCATCGGCGTAGGTCGCCTTTCGTTTAAAATAGTCCTCGTTATCTATAAAATAGACTTGCATGCGCTCTTTAGGTATGGATGCTACTTTAATGATGAGTGGCATATCAATGTCGTTGATCACCAAATTCATACCCGAAAGTCGAATCACTTCGTGTAATTGGTGTCTTCGTTCATTGATGTTTCCGTAACGGGGCATGAAGATTCGAATTTGACCTTCATTATTGTTTACCATCCTCGGGGCTTCAAACGACATTGAAGAAATCTCGGTCTCCGGCAAGTAAGGAATTACTTCAGAAGACACATACAAGATCCTTTTATCTTTCATCTATTTACTTATTTTGTTTCGGTTATATGAAGAGCCTCAAAAGAAATAACGATCCAACAAGAGATTGTCAGCTTCCGAAGAAATCCTTCATAAAAAATTATTGTTTTTGGCTTTACCCTTAAAAACACGCAAAATTACGAAAATTTATGAAGATTGTCCTTAATATCTTAATTTTGCTCGCTCTTAAGAAAGATTCATGAAAATCTATACACACAGTGCCGAACTTAAAAATGCACTATTAGAGAAACACGGCCGTGGTACAATTGGTTTTGTTCCTACCATGGGCGCATTGCACGAAGGTCATTTGGCACTCGTGAAAAGAGCTCTGGATGAGAATGCGCGTGTGGTGGTAAGCATTTTTGTGAATCCTACGCAGTTCAACAATCCTACCGATCTTGAGAAATACCCTCGCAATCTTACGGAAGATGTCACTCTTTTAAGAACACTTTCTGAAGAAATCATAGTATTCGCTCCCGATGTTGAAGAGATTTATCCAAATAACATCACATCCAGATCCTTTCAATTTGACGGATTAGAGGATGCGATGGAGGGAAAACACAGGAAGGGCCATTTTGATGGTGTGGGAACCGTGGTAAGTACCTTGTTCCGAATTGTGCAACCCGCAAACGCTTATTTCGGAGAAAAAGACTTTCAGCAGTTGCAGATCATAAAAAAAATGGTGCGGCAGCAGGAGCTCGATGTCAACATTATAGGCTGCGCCATAGTAAGAGAACCCCATGGGCTCGCCATGAGTTCAAGGAACAAGCGTTTGTCGCCACAACAGCGAACAGAATCGGCTTTGATCTACCAAACTTTGAAAGAAGTTAAAGAAAAATTCGACTCACATACAATTCCGCAACTCAACAAATTGGTTGCGGAACGATTTTTGAATAACCCCCATTTCCGGTTGGAATATTTTGAGATCGCGAATGAAGCTACGTTAACAACGGCGCAACGTAAGCTTCCGGGTATTTCCTATCGTGCGTTTATTGCAGTATTTGTAGGGCCCGTGCGTTTAATAGAT
>NZ_CAXAXI010000014.1:0-66511 GCF_963972995.1 uncultured Altibacter sp. | reverse complement strand
TGCCGTTAAATTAATACCTTTGCACCATGCAAATACATGTAGTAAAATCTAAAATTCACAGAGTCAAAGTTACAGGTGCCGACCTTAACTATATTGGCAGTATCACCATAGATGAGGATCTTATGGATGCGGCTAATATTATTGAAGGTGAAAAAATACAGATTGTCAATAATAATAATGGCGAGCGATTTGAAACCTACGCCATCCCGGGAACCCGCAACAGTGGTGAGATAACATTGAACGGAGCTGCCGCCAGAAAAGTGGCTCCGGGAGACATCCTCATTCTAATCACTTATGCGATTATGGAAGTTGAGGAGGCCAAAAAATTTAAACCTGCCTTGGTATTTCCGAATGAAGAGAACAACCTACTGACCTAGATTTGAAAAAGCCTGTCACTAAGTTCCTTAAGATCGCAATACCACTGGCGTTAGGGATTTTTCTTATTTGGTACTCTTATTCAAAGTTTTCACAGGAACAGCTTCAAGAGATTCAAGTGCATTTTGAGAATGCCAATTACTGGTTTGTCTCATTAGCGGTGTTCTTAGGCTTATTAAGTCACGTCTCGCGTGCGTATCGCTGGAACTTTATGTTGGAACCTTTAGGCTATCAACCAAAAGTGATCAACAATTTTATGGCGGTCTATATCGCCTACCTCATGAACATTTTTATACCAAAGAGTGGTGAGGTGTCACGTGCAGTAGTTTTAAGCAAGTACGAGAACGTACCATTCGATAAAGGGTTTGGCACCATTATTTCTGAAAGGATCGTCGACCTTATCTTTCTCTTTGGTTTTACCATAGCAGCACTTATGCTTCAGTTTGACGTGCTCTACGCCTACCTTACAGAGGTCATTCCGGCAAGAAAACTATTGGTAGCCCTTGTCATCATGGTGGCGTTGTCGGTACTTTTTTTACTGTTTCTGAAGTATTCCAGATCATTGCTTCAGCAAAAACTGAAAAATTTCTTCAACGGATTAAAAGAAGGGGTGCTGAGCATCCTCACGATGAAGAAGAAAGCCGCGTTCATACTGCACACATTCTTTATATGGGGTCTCTATCTACTTTCATTCTATGTAGCGACCTTTGCCCTTCCTGAAACCTCAAATATTGCTATGGGAACGATCATTATAACCTTTGTCGTAGGGAGTTTCTCATTCGCCTTCACGAACAGTGGGTTTGGATCCTACCCTTTCTTTGTGGCCGGAATCCTTGCCGTATTTGGGATCGCAGAGACCGTTGGGACTGCTTTTGGATGGATTATATGGACCTCGAACATTGCCTCAATCATCTTCTTTGGGGGGCTTTCATTTATTATGCTGCCAATTTATAACCGGGTAGGAAAGTAGTCTTGCTTCCGTACTACAGGAAATTCAAAATTTAGTATCTTTCGATCCTCAAAATTTCCTTTATATGAAGAAATACGTCCTGATATTCCTAACTTTCCTAATAGGATTTGCATCGCTGGCACAATCGAAGATTTTGTACGAAGAATTCAATTCATCAAAACTTGCCGAGCCGAGAAGACTTAAAATTCAACTCCCCCGAGATTATGAAACCAATACCGAAAAAGTTTACCCCATAATCGTAGTCTTGGATGCAAATTATTTGTTTGAACCCGTTGCCGGCAACGCCGATTATTTTGCCTATTGGGAAGATATGCCCGAATCCATCGTAGTGGGAATTATGCAAGGCGATAGCAGATATGAAGATTGTGATTATGACGACACCAACTTTCTCCCGGCTGATAAAGGAGCAGATTTCTTCGAATTTGTAGGACTGGAATTGATTCCCTATATCGATCAGAATTACCGTACCGCCAAGTTTGCCATTGCCGTAGGACATGATTTTACAGCTAACTTCATCAATTATTATCTCTTTAAAGACCCTCCATTATTCAATGGTTATATCAACCTAAGCCCCGATCCTGCTCCCATGATGATCGATCGTCTTGCTGAGCGGGTGCCTGCCATCCCCTCAAAGATTTTCTACTATTTGGCAACCGGTACCGACGATATCAAGGATTTAATGGAAAACGCCGAACGTCTCAATGCATTGCTCAAGCCTCAGGCAAGTAAAGAATTCAACTACTACTACGATAATTTTGAGGGCGCCACGCACTATTCATTGGTTGCTCGTGCGATCCCTTCGGCAATGGAAAAGATATTCTCTGTGTATCGTCCAATAAGCAAACAGGAATATACCGATAAGCTATTGAAAATGGAAACACCCATCCATCAATATCTAGTGGATAAGTATAAAACTATAGAAGATCTCTTCGGCATTACGAACCCCATTCGGGTAAATGACTTTATTGCAACTTGCAAAGCTGCAGAAAAGAAAAAGCAGTGGGAGTCACTACGAGAGATCGCCACTTTGGCACAACGGCAATATCCTAACACAGTATTGGGAGATTATTATATGGGTCGCTATTACGAAGAAACAGGCGATGCCAAAAAAGCGATGCGTACTTTTCAAGGAGCATATGATAAAGAAGAAGTGGACTTCATTACCATCGATATCATGCTTGACAAAGCCGATAAGATCAAAACCGATTTCGGGTATTAAAAACTGTCCGCAGCTCGATAAAACAAAACCCTCCAAAAGCAAATTGCTTTGGAGGGCTACATCTTTGGTTAATCAGTCTATTTTACTCCTCAATAAAATACCGTAATCGATAATGCTAAGATAAAGGAAATCCAGATCGTATGGTATACGTGAAACTACGTAATTATTACGTAGCCACACGTAGGGTATTAAATTTCGAGAATGGTATTCTTATGTGCCAATGCCCATCTCGTCAAGGCATTAGTGCCGCCTTCCAGTTCAAGTTTGGTAATGATGTTGCTGCGATGCTTTTCGACGGTTCGGGAGGAAACAAAAAGAGTTTCGGCTATTGAATTTGTATTTGTCTGTTGAGCAATAAGCTTTAGTATGGTTATTTCTGAAGGCGTAAGCAATTGTAATTTTTTAATTTCTTCCGAAGCATTTTTAAGGCTAAGAGCATCAAATGATGTACTGAAGTATTCGTTGTCTTCGAGAACAGCTTCAATGCACTTTTCAATCTCTTCAAAGGAATCCTCCTTCAATAAGTAGCCGTTTATTTGTAAAGCCTTGGCCTGCGTAATATATTCAGTATCCTTGTGAAAAGAAAGAATAATAAATTTTGTATTTACACCTTTGTCTTTGGCCGTTTTTATCACTTCAAAACCAGTAAGCAAAGGCATATCAATATCCAATAATCCAATCATAGGTTGATGTAGTAATATCATTTGCAATGCTTCCATTCCATTGGTGGCTTTGCCAAGTATGTGATAGCCGCATTTCTCTAACTCATCGAACAAGCCGGCGAGCAGCAATGGATGGTCATCGGCAATTACTATGGATATATTCTTTTTATTCACGGTCTAGGTTGGAATTTCAAGGGATATGGTGGTTCCGGAATTTGGCATGCTGTCTACACGCACTTGCGATCTAAGGATCTTGGCTCGTTCCAAAATGGTCTTCATCCCCATATGTTGAGTGCCGTTCAATTTTTCTGAATACGAGAACCCTATCCCATTATCTTTGATGACCGCCTCAATGCGACCGGCTTTTCGTTCGATGGTTACAGAGGCCGCTTTCGCTTCGGCATGTTTCACCATATTATTCAATACTTCCTGTATGATCCTGTACAAATGTAAGGAAGCTTCTTTAGAAAGTAGGTCGTCAATATTATCTAATTCATTGGTAAAGAAAATATTGGTGTTGGCATCCACCTCGTTGATCATGGACTCGATGGCTTTTGTTACTCCCAGTCTCTCTAAATTGGCAGGGTATAATCCGCGTGAGATCATTCGAAGTTCTTCGAGCGTACTCCCTGCCAATAGATCCATCTCCGGATCCTCTTTCATCTTTGTCTTTTTAGTGAGCAACATCAATTTTTGTCCAACACTATCGTGCAGTTCGCGAGCAACCCTAGTGCGCTCTTCTTCCTGAGCGCGTATAAGTTCTTGTGAGAATGATTCTTGGAGCCGCCCTCGTCGTTTGGCGGCATTGCGTGATCGGATTAAAACCACACCTGCAAACAAGGTAAACAAGCCAAATCCCCCAAACCATAACCATTGATTCTGAATTCTATTTTTAGCTGCTAACAGCTCAATGTCCTTCTTTTGTGTTGCGATCTTTGCGTCGCGTTTCCCGGTTTCATACAAAGTTTGATAATACGATAATGCCTTTGCCTTTTGAATGCTGTTAATGGAATCCTTTAGCTTTGTGAAGTTCTTAAAATGAATAAAGGCTTGCTCTCTATTGCCCATAGCCTCATAGGTTTCCGCCAAGAACTTTTCTGCTTCCTGGATCTCTTCGTAATGCGTTCCCCTATTTTTAATCGCCAAATGCTCCTTCCCATAAGTAAGGGCTTCACGATACTTGCTTTTTGCCAAAGCAACATGTTTTAGCGCGTCCAAGTAGGGTTCTCTGTTCCTTCCCTGTGTATATTTTTCCGGCGCAGCTTCAATGGCTGCTAGGAAATCATCCGCCAGTTCTAAACTATCCACTTCTGCGTAGGCGATCACATGAGCGGCTAATAATCCCGGGGCATAGTAATCCGGGTTACGGGTCTTTTGTGATGCTTTCAACGCTAATTTCAAATTGGCAATACGCTCATGCTGCTTTTCTTGTTTTCGGGCGTCTGTGGCAGCATTATAATAGAAAGAAACAAGATGTGCATAGCTTTGTATCTTCTGTGCCAGTGCAATAGCTTCGTCCCGCTCCGTCTTAGCTTCTTGAAAGAAAGCGTTTTGTCCGTATAGAATGGAAAGTGAGTTCTTTGCGCTTATACTATTGAATGTATCCTTCTCCTGCTCGAAGATCTTACCGGCCTCTTGCAGCACTTGGGATGCTTCAGAAAAAGCACCTAAAAAACTAAGGGTACCTCCCTTGTATAGTTTCGCAAGTCCAACGTATTTTAAGTTATTCGCTTTTCGCGCAAAAGTTTCAGCCAGATCATAATAGTAGATGGAGGTTTTATGATCTTCCAAAAAATAATAACTGTCTGCCCCTTCCAGATAGTACTTTGCCAACGTATTAGGATCCTTGATCTTTCTCGCTGTTGGGAGGAATTCCTTAAATATCATATTTCCCTTCTCGGCATCTCCCGTAATGTTATTCTGAAAGTAGATCCGGTTGGCCATGTGCCATGTGGCTATACGAAGCGAGTCCAAAGAAAGAGCATGCGCTACGGTCTCTGAAATAATAGAGTCATTTGAGAAATTAGTATTTGAAACGATGTGGGTGGATAAACTGTCCAATAATTTAAGTTTTTCTCCACCTTTTGAACGTTGGATTTGAGAGGTAAGGGAATGAACTATTTCTTCTGAAGGACTTTCTTGTGCCTTCATCGAAGCAAGGATAAATAATAAGCAAAAAAGCAATCCTACTTTCAACATACAACAGTCAATATTACTGTAAATATAACTATTTTAGCAGTGGATTATGGCAAAGACAAAAACTACTTTTTTCTGTCAGAATTGCGGTGCGCAGTTTGCCAAGTGGCAAGGTCAGTGCACTTCATGCAAGGAGTGGAACACCATTGCCGAAGAGGTGATTCAAAAAGCCGAAAAACCTGTTTGGAGTACACACGAAAGTCCCTCAAAGCGCATTGCGAAACCGCAACGTATCTCAGAGATCTCGGCACATTCCGAAGCACGGTTGGACACAAAGAACAACGAACTTAACAGGGTTTTAGGTGGCGGGATTGTACCCGGCTCGCTTACCCTTTTGGGAGGTGAGCCCGGCATTGGAAAGAGCACCTTAATGCTTCAGATCGCATTACAACTTCCCTTTAAAACACTCTATATATCAGGAGAAGAAAGCGCGCAACAAATAAAGATGCGCGCAGAACGCATTCAGCCTAACGCCACCAACTGCTATATCCTTACTGAAACCAAAACAAAGTTGATCTTCCGGCAAATAGAAGAGGTGTGTCCGGATATTGTTGTGGTCGATTCTATTCAAACCCTGCACTCTGAGGCTATTGAAAGTAGCGCAGGAAGTATCTCACAGATTCGGCAAACAACCACAGAACTTATAAAATTTGCCAAGGAGACGAACACACCTGTAATTTTAATTGGTCATATCACTAAGGACGGAACCATTGCCGGCCCAAAGATCTTAGAGCACATGGTGGACACTGTGTTGCAATTTGAAGGTGATCGCAACCATATTTACCGCATACTTCGGGCCAATAAGAATCGTTTTGGCAGTACTAACGAGTTGGGTATTTATGAAATGCAAGGGAACGGGCTGCGTGAAGTTTCAAATCCCTCCGAGATCCTAATATCCAAGAACGAAGAAGAGCTGAGTGGCACAGCCATTGCCGCGACTTTGGAAGGGATGCGACCGCTCATGATCGAAATCCAAGCATTGGTTAGTTCTGCCGTATACGGAACACCTCAACGAAGTGCCACAGGCTACAATGCCAAGCGGCTTAACATGATCTTGGCAGTCCTTGAAAAAAGGGCCGGTTTTAAATTAGGTGCGAAAGATGTGTTTTTGAATATTACCGGAGGTATTACCGTGGATGATCCGGCGATCGATCTTGCCGTTGTTGCCGCTGTACTCTCGTCCAATATTGATGTTGCCATAGAAAAGACCATGTGTTTTGCTGCCGAAGTGGGACTCGCCGGGGAAGTTCGCCCTGTGACTCGAGTGGATCAACGCATCTTGGAAGCAGAAAAATTAGGTTTTACCAGCATCGTAATTTCAAAATATTGTAAAGTAGAACGAAAAGACTACGCCATTCATATTCTTAAAGTTTCCAAGGTTCACGATGTCGTCCATCATCTTTTCGGGTAATATCGTATTTAACAATTCTTTGTGCGTTCTAAACAGTTGTAGCCAGTATCTTTAGTTGTTACTAAAGTATATATTATGGCACTTTTCAGAAAAATTAAACAGACCTTTTCCCTTTTACGCAGTGTGGATCTCGATGCCCTGGGCAAGATCTCTCAAAAAATAGATCTCCCGCAAGTGATGGCCGCTGTTGGTGAACTTGACGATCGACAGCTGCAGGGTCTAATGAAAATGCTGAAAAGCCAAAGCAAGAAAGGACAACATAAGCTCCCTCCCATAGACGGTGATTTTTATGACCTTAGTTTAAAATTAAGCCCGGAACAAAGAGAAATCCAATTAAAGGTGCGCAACTTCATGGAGGATGAAGTAAGACCTATTGCCAACGACTTTTGGAACAGGGCCGAATTTCCGCACCACATTATCCCTAAAATGGCCGAACTCAATATTTGCGGAATGGCTTACGAAGGGTACGGGTGTCCAAACCAGACCTTCTTAATGGAGGGTATCATGGCCATGGAACTTGCACGGGTCGATGTATCTATATCTACTTTTTTTGGGGTACACAGCGGATTAGCAATGGGTTCTATCTATCTCTGCGGAAGTGAGGAGCAAAAGAAAGAATGGCTCCCAAAGATGCAACGCATGGAATGTATAGGGGCGTTCGGACTTACAGAACCGGAGGTGGGATCTGCCGTTGCCGGAGGTCTAGGAACGACTTGTAGACAGGAAGGTGATGAATGGGTCTTGAACGGACAAAAGAAATGGATTGGGAACGCAACTTTTAGTGACGTGACTGTAATTTGGGCACGCGATGAAGCTTCCAATCAAGTGAAAGGCTTTTTGGTGCGTAAAGACACTCCGGGATTCACTGCAGAAAAAATGCAAGATAAAATGGCTCTTCGTACAGTTCAAAATGCACTTATTACACTGAACGATTGCCGTGTCCCTGAAGCAGATCGCCTTCAAAAGTGTGACAGCTTTAAAGATACAGCCAAGGTGTTGAAGATGACTCGCGCCGCTGTTGCCTGGCAGGCTGTGGGTTGCTCGCGTGGCGCCTATGAGAGCGCATTGAAATACACTAAAAAAAGAGAGCAATTTGGCAGACCCATTGCTTCTTTCCAATTGATACAAAACCATTTGGTGGAAATGGTCGCCAACCTTACCGCCATGCAAACTCTTTGTTTTCGACTTTCAGAATTACAGGATCAGAAGCTTTTGACGGACGAACATGCGTCATTGGCTAAAGTTTTTTGCAGCATGCGAACCCGAGATGTAGTGAGTCGGGCACGGGAGGTGATGGGTGGTAACGGTATTCTTCTGGAATACGATGTAGCACGTTTTGTTGCCGATGCGGAAGCCATATACTCCTACGAAGGCACCAAGGAGATCAATTCTTTGATCGTAGGAAGAGCCATCACCGGATACAGTGCCTTTGTTAGTTAAGGAGCCGGATTCGGGATTGTCGCGTGCACCGTGTTGATGGCTGTTATTATTTCTTCGGAAAGGTTTACAGAAATACTGCCTATATTCTCCTGTAGCTGTTCCACGGTCGTGGCACCCACAATGGTAGAAGTGACAAAAGGTTGCTGTCTAATAAATGCCAAGCTCATTTGAGTGAGGCTTAAGTCATGCTGCTGAGCGATCTCTTGATACTTTCTGGTAGCCTCAAAGGAGCCATCACCGTGATATCTCGAATAGTTTGGAAATAGAGTGACTCTTGCATGCCGAGGAGTAGCACCGTTCAAATACTTTCCGGTGAGCATCCCAAATGCCAAAGGAGAATACGGCAGATAACCAAGGTCTTCTCTCAGGATCACTTCCGACAATCCAATCTCGTCCCTTCGGTTCAATAAATTGTATGCGTTCTGTATCGATACCATCTTAGGTGCTCCTTTGCGGGCCTCCTCCATGTAACGCATGGCTCCCCAAGGTGTCTCATTGGACAGCCCCATATACCGGATCTTCCCTTGCTTCACGTATAAATTTAGGTGTTCGAGTGTCGCAGCAATGGTATCTTCCCATGCATCATTATGTATGTAGTCTCGACTCCCAAAAATATTCACACCCCGCTCGGGCCAATGCAATTGATATAGATCGAGATAATCGGTTTGAAGTCGTTTTAAGCTTTTGTGTAATGCATCGTCCAAAGCTTCCTTACTAAAGGAGAGATCTTTCCGGATGTGTTCAAAAAACCGATTGGGCCCTGTTATTTTCGATGCGAGGACCATTTTGTTCCTAACACCCTTTTTAGCAAACCAGCTGCCAATGATCGATTCGGTGCTTCCTTGGGTCTTTGGATTACCCGGCACCGAATACATTTCGGCGGTATCAATAAAATTAACGCCTTTGTCCAACGCCATATCCAGTTGCGCATGACCTTCAGCTTCAGTATTCTGTTGGCCCCAAGTCATACTGCCAAGACATATTCGACTAATTTTTAGATTGGTATTGGGCAGGATGGTATATTGCATAGCATGGCCTTTTATGGCTACAATTCATTTAATAATTTTGAGATCTCATCCAATTTAGGAGTCAAAATCACTTCAATTCGGCGGTTCTTAGACTTGCCTTCTGCAGTGGTGTTGGTAGCGACCGGAGCAAACTCTCCCCGACCGGCAGCTGTTAGGTTGTCTTTAGGAATTCCGGAATTTTCAGTAAGAATGTGTACAATAGCCGTAGCCCTTTTTGTGGAGAGATCCCAGTTGTCACTTATGTTACCGCTACCTCCATAAGGCACATTATCTGTATGTCCCTCTATAAGAACCGCGATCTCTTTATTTTGAGCCAACACTTTACCTAAGGCTACAACAGCTTCTCGCCCGCGTGCATTCACTGCCCAACTTCCACTTTCGAACAACAATTTATTCTCCATGGAAACATACACCTTACCATCTCTTTGTTCAACTGTGAGACCATTGCCTTCAAAATTAGTAAGTGCTGCAGAAATAGCTTCTTTAAGCGCGCTCATCTTCGCATCTTTGGATGCAATGATGGCCTCCAATTCTTCAACGCGTTGAGACCGAGCTGCAAGGTCCTTCTTAAGTTTTTCCAATCGTTCATTTTCCAATGCCAAGGCTTTTTCCTTCGCTTCCAATTGTGTTAGCAATTCTCGATTTAACGCCAAGTTATCACTAAGAGCCGCAGAGCTGTTTGCCTCCAGCGCATCATACGATTCTTTGAGGCGGTTATAGTTATTTTCACAGGCTGCAAGATCCATGTCCAGTCGGCTCTTTTCGGAATTTAGTTCTTCGATCCTGTCTTTCAGAATATCCACAGAATAGACCTTTCCATCGCTAGCCGCATTATCCAGTTGTGCCATCAAGGCTTCATTTTCGGCTTTCAACATATCGTACCGAGATTTGAGGTCGTCGTAGATCTTCGATGAAACACAAGAGTTCATGAATAATAGGGCAGAAATAGCCCAAATTCCCTTCAGAATCATTTTCATAGTATACAGTTAAGTAGGTTTATAAAATAGTTCGAGTGTATAATCATAATACTCCGGCTGACTGATCCCCTGTGCGTAGTATATATTTTTTTCTTCAGTATAACGAGAACGATAGGCCGTATCGATTTGTTGGTGCACAGCATCCTCCTTCAGTACTTTCAACCCCGTAACATCCAAAACGACTGCTCCAAATTTTAATTGTCCGACGCCTTCTTCCAAAAATGCGGTATACCAGCTCTTTTCACTTTTGTTCCAACTTCGTGCGAAGACCCGATCTCCCACGGTCACAACCCAGATCTCCAAAAAGGTCTCTCGTTGAAGCCCACCTTTGATCTCTGTATAGTTATGCGTGTCAAGATGTGCAAAAAATTCGGTTGGAAAACTCATCTTTCTAAGGATAATTCTACTAAATGCGGACAATGATCACTGTGGTAGGCGTCAGGTAATATTACCGCTCGTTTTAATTTTTTTTCCAATGGTTTTGCCACCATATTGTAATCAATACGCCAACCTTTATTGTTTGCTCGCGCATTGGCGCGATAGCTCCACCAAGTATAGTGATGAGGTTCTTTGTTGAAATGCCTAAAGGAATCTATAAATCCGCTTTTAATAAAACCATCTATCCATTTGCGCTCTACGGGAAGAAACCCCGATACATTCTTGTTACGCACAGGGTCGTGAATATCGATGGCTTCGTGACAAATATTGTAATCGCCACAAATGATTAAGTTGGGAATTTCCTTTTTCAAGGTGTCTATATATGTTTGAAAATCTGCCATATAGGTAAGCTTATGGTCCAAGCGATCCAAATTGGTGCCACTTGGAAGGTATAAGCTCATTACGGAAACGTGATCAAAATCGACACGTAAATTTCTTCCTTCCGCATCCATATATTCAATTCCCGTCCCATACTCTATATGGTTGGGCTTTATTTTTGAAAAGATCGCAACACCACTATACCCTTTTTTCACGGCACTAAACCAATAATGATATGGATATCCGGCAGCTTCAATGGCTTCAACCTCTACCTGATCGAAATTAGCCTTGGTTTCCTGTAAACAGATCACATCGGGACTTGCTGCTTGCAACCAATTCAAAAAACCCTTTCGCATTGCAGCGCGTATGCCATTCACATTGTACGAGATAATCTTCATATCGTATCCTTCTTTATACCGTACTAAATTAAATAACATTGTATTTTTACAAGGAACATCGGCAAAAAGATTTTAAAAAACAATCAACAAAATAAAGTAGGCTGTGTTTAGTTGTATACCTAATGAAATACTTTCTTACTCTTATTCTCTTTGCAGTGACCTTTACCATGGTTGCTCAGGATACCACTTCCAATTACAGAAGTAAGAAGATCGTTGTTCGGGATACGATTCAAATAGACAGTGTAAGTATCAATCCCAGCCGCTTCTATATTGAAGGAGCTGCCGGCGCTACGATCGATTCGGTCTTGTATAGGGTAGATTACAGCAGAGCGCAACTCATTCTTTCGGAAGCAGCACAAACAAGCGATTCGATCACGATCCATTATTTACGTTATCCCAAATTCTTAGTACAAGAATACTTTGCCCTAGACCCTAAGATCATTTCTGAAAGTACCGGCAGTATCGAAAAATTGTATTCCTTGGACAAATCCAATCAGCAAGGGGAATTTACCCCTTTTGAAGGATTAAACACGGTAGGTAGTATTTCTCGAGGGGTGACCATTGGAAACAATCAAAATGCCGTGGTAAATTCAGAATTGGACCTGCAGATCACAGGCCAACTAAGTGAAAAAGTATCCATACGGGCATCCATACAAGATGCCAACATCCCTACACAAGAAGGCGGTTATTCCCAAAGTTTGGATGAATTTGACCAAATATTCATTGAGCTGTATAGTGATAATTGGAACATTCGAGCCGGTGATGTAGACCTTCAAAATTCAACAAGCTATTTTGCCCGTTTTAACAAAAAGGTACAAGGGATTTCACTGGGCGGAACACTCACCCATAACGATGGTTCCAAAACCTCGGCATTTGCCGCCGGCGCACTGGTACGAGGTGTTTTTGCCAGAAGTAGTTTTGTGGGACAGGAAGGAAATCAAGGCCCCTATAAGCTTGTGGGACCTAACGGTGAACTTTTCATCCTAATTGTATCGGGGAGTGAGCGCGTGTATGTAAATGGCATCTTACTCACACGGGGTGAAAACGAGGATTACGTGATCGACTATAACGCCGGCGAGATCAAATTCAACCCTATCTACCCGATCACCAACAACATGCGCATTTCGGTAGAGTATCAATATACCGATAGGAATTATACTCGCTTTATAGGATACGGTGGCGGGGGCTACAGCACCGATAAATTAGATATTGGCGTGTATGCCTATTCCGAAAACGACGCAAAGAACCAACCTTTGCAGCAAAATCTTTCAGAAGAACAGGTTGGCATCCTGCAAGCTGCCGGAGACGATCGTGAAAATATGACGGCCCCTTCGGCCGTTCCGGAAACCTTTTCAGAAAATAAGATCCTCTACCGAAAAGAGACGGCGAACGGTGTTGAGATCTTTGTCTTCTCGAACAATCCGGAAGAGGAATTGTTCAACGTACGATTCACCTTGGTAGGGGCCAATATGGGGAATTATATAATTAGCGATGCCGGAGCCATTAGCAGGATCTTCGAATACGTTCCGCCGGTGAATGGAATTCCACAAGGTAACTACGAGCCAATTATCCAGTTGACCGCACCAACAAAACTACAAATTGGTGGATTAATGGGAAATTACCATCCTTCTGAAAAGACCACAATTGATTTTGAAGTGGCGGGAAGCAAGAACGACCTTAACCTATTCTCATCACTCGATGATGGTAATAACGATGGTTTTGCAGGGCGTCTAGCTGCCCGACAAAGGTTTTTAACAACGACCGATACGCTGAAGGTAGACGGTTTTGCTTCAGCAGATTATATACATCAAGATTTCCGAAACATTGAGCGTGTCTACAACATCGAGTTCAACAGGGATTGGAACCTTATTGCGCCCATGGGAGACCAATCCTTTATTATTTCGGGAGTTGAAGCCTTTCACCCAAAGCATGGCACTGCCCGCTATGAGTTTCAGCAATTGGATTTTTCAGAAAATTATTCCGGTTCTCGCCATGTGGGAAGCACGAATGTACGATTTGATAAACTACAGCTGTATTCGCAAGGAAGCTACTTAAAAGGGAGCGGCGATTCGTTGGATTCAAAATTTGCACGTCATAATTCTTTGGTCACCTATTCGATGAAGAAATCTTGGATAGGTGGAAAAATTGCGTTCGAGGACAATCAAGTGAGTACTGCTCAAACCGACAGTCTTTCTCCCGTGAGTCAGAAATTCAGATCGTATGAAATCTTTTCGGGTATAGGCGACAGCACTAAGATTTTTGTGGAAGTGGGTTACAGAAGACAGTCCAACGATAGTTTACGTCAGAACATCTTGCAAAAAGTGAACAGTTCTAACACCTATTTTCTAAAATCAAGACTCATAAACGGCCAAGATGCTCAACTTTCGGTATTTGCCAATTACCGTACACTTAAAGATGAGTTTGGAACGAACGAAGATGAGAAATCCCTAAATTCCAGGATTCTATACAACCAAAGCATCTGGAACGGTGGGGTAAGTTTGAATACGGTCTTATCTTCTAACAACGGTGTGATCCCCAGGCAAGAATTCACGTACGTAAAAGTGGATCCCGGTCAAGGAATCTATACCTGGAACGATTACAATAACAATGGCATTCAGGAACTAGATGAGTTTGAGATCGCGCAATTTCAGGATGAGGCCGAGTATGTTAGGATCCTATTGCCTAATCAGGTTTTTATAAAGATCCGTCAGAATCAATTTAGCCAAATCCTTACGCTAAACCCAAGAACTTGGGAGAATAAAGAGGGCTTCAAAAAATTCCTATCACATTTTTACAATCAAACTTCGTACATCTTAGATAGAAAAGTTCAGCGCAGGAATGACGGATTCAATATCAATCCGTTCGAAGACGGCGGTGACGACCAATTGGGCTTGGTTCTTAATTTCAGAAATGCCTTGTTCTTCAATCGCGGGAAACAGCATTATACGACCAGTTATACCTATATCACCACTTCCAGCGATAACTTGCTTTCACTTGGGCTTCAGAAGAATCGACTGAAAAGTCATCAATTGGCTTTCAACCACAAGATATGGGAGAGTTGGTTGGTGAATGTAAGGAGTTCCTTGGGTTTTACTGAAAGTATTTCAGAGAATTTCGGATCACGAAATTATACCATAGACAGTTACGAGCTTGCTCCCAAACTATCGTATCTTCTCAATGCGCAGACGCGGTTCGATGTGTTCTACAGTTACGGGAACAAGGACAACCAAGTGGGAGATATGGAGTCGCTTTTACAACAAAAAGGAGGCGTTTCTTTTGGATTTAGTAATGTAGAGAAGATCTCGCTTAATGGAGAGTTCAGCTATATTGAAAATACCTTTGAAGGAAGTGCTTTTTCTCCGGTCGCATATCAGATGCTAGAGGGCCTTCAGCCCGGTACCAATTTTACTTGGAACCTTTTGCTTCAGAAGCGTATTACCAAATATTTGGATGCGAATTTGTCTTACTTCGGAAGGAAAAGTGAGACTTCCAAGACTGTCCATACCGGAAGCATCCAACTGCGTGCCTTCTTTTAATAAAAAAACCCTCAATCTCTTGAGGGTTTTTTGTTAATACGCAATTAATTCCGAAGCAATTAACGAACGATCAATCGTTTTGCGCTTCCGTATTGATTGTTTCCAATGCGAACGATATATACGCCCGTAGCTGCATAAGACATATCCAGATCATAGAAATACCCCTTACCATCCTCATTATCGAGTCTGTAGCTAAGTAAGGTTTGGCCCAAAAGGTTGGTCACGGTAAAGGTCATACGCTCTGTAACGGTAGTTGTAGGCAGTTGAATCTGGAATTGATTGTTGCCCTTTTCAAGGATTACCAACTCGCTATTGTCGATGAAATTATCATCCACACCTAAAGCATCATCTCCACATAACTGAAGTGACCAGCTGGTCAATGCTCCTCCATCCAAATTAGCATCATCTGTAATTTCTAGAGTCCAATCTCCTAGAGATGACATACCGTCAAAATCTGATAGGTCCCCTTCCGGCTGGAAGCTCCCTGTAAATGGCGCTGTTCCGATAGTTATAGAGGTTGCTGCTTCATCATCGAATACTGTATTGATCATGTTATCCCCGGATCCGCCATTATCTGTGGAAAGTTCCACGCGAGTTCCATCGGGTCCTTCCAAAAAGATATCTAAGTCTCCCGTAAAGGTATGAGTAAGGTTAATTGTGACGTTCACATCGTTGATAGTTATATCATCTACAATGCTTATGATCGATTCGGTCACTGTCCCTCCATTGGGCCCAATAGGCATAGAAGTCGCATTAGTTTCTGTATTACATGATAAATTAACAACCTCTTTAGTAGTGGCATCGTTTGAATTGTCCCCATCTGCCGCAAGTTGAGTACTAGATTCAATTGTATAGGTCCCGGGGGCTGAAAGATCTGCCAATGTTGCAAACGTATATGAAAGTGTAGCTCCCGGAGCGATTGGTCCAGCAACAGTTTCCACTACCGGAGTTCCTCCATTTACCGTGTACGACACATCAAAATTAGATTGAGCTGCTGTTCCGAAATTTTCCATCGTGATCGTTACAGTCTCATTCCCAAGACCTTCTCCTGTATTTGGAGATGTGATGGCTGTTGCTCCAATATCGGCTGCAAGAATATGTGTGATATTCTCCGTTGTGCTATTGTTGGTATTGTCTTCATCGCCCACAAAATTAGTTGCGACCGTAACTTCATAGGTTTGACCTTCTGTAGACATATCTACGGTAGCCGTAAAGGTATACTGGGCAGAAGTAGAAGAAGGAATTGTTCCTGTAAATACTTCGTTTGCAATCAAACTTCCATCAACCGTTAACGACAATGGAATGTTCGATTGGTCTAACTGTCCGTAATTAAAGATGGTAACTGTTATTTGTTCGGCATTGGAAAGATCTCCATCCACTGGACTATCGATTGAAACAGCTCCAAGATCAACATTGAAATTAGGTGCGATCTTGAAAACTCCTACAACGTCTTTTCGCCCGTTATTCATATATTCATTGATAAACCAAAAGGTCTTGTCATCATCCGGATCGATATCGATCTTGCTGTAATCACCGTATCTCAATCCCGGAATGTTTGCATTTCCGTTGGCGATAAGTTCTTCAGCGATTGTCATCGTGTTGAGTGGATCTGAAGCAAAACGCCCGGTATAATATGAGCTTACACGTACTGTTGATGGTGTTGTAGGACCGGACATGGAAGAATATCCCATTCCAATATTCCCTTGAATATCCATCATCATACTTGCGTGCCAAGCATGTCTTCCATCGGGAGCGGTATACGTTCCCTCTTGGTGGATCGTCCATGGTTGTCCATCACCTGTCTGGCGAAGCTCGAACCATCGTACCCCCGCCAATTCTCCGGAAGAGGCATCTGTATCCACAACAAAGTTAAATACAGCAGAATTATGCCCACCAAATTTTCTGAACTGGGCTTGATTCATGATCGTTGCCTGTAGTGCATCGATCGCAATCCCTCCACCGGGTTGTGTAAGGTTAGAAAAACTACCCCCGTCAAACACCGAAATAAAAGGAGTGGTATTGAGTTGGTTGGGAGCAGATACTGTTGAGTTTGCAGGAGTATCCCAGTCGACATCAATTGTCCAGACCTTAATATGGTCCTGTGAAACTCCCGCCCAGGCATCGTCTTGAAGGTAAACCACGGGAAGGCTACCTGCAGCGGGCATGTTGTCATCGGTTACATTCAAGGCTTGTGGGCTGTAAAAGCCACTGGTTGCAATTCCCGGAAGGTTGAATCCTTGGATCCCTGCAGCAGGATTTCCAAGAAGCATCTCGGCGCGTTCCATCGCCCACACTTTATTTGCAGATGAAGTATTATCGGTTAAATAATATCCATCGCTCCAAACCGATAATTTTTGGTAGTCATTGATTTGACTAATGGTGTATACAAACCATCCGTCATTTATTGGATCCGGCCCATCCGATACCGCAATTTGAGCTCCGGCTCCTAAGAAACTCACCACCCAACGATCGGCAGCTTTGTCATAAGAAACTGTAAGGTCACAACATCCTCCCGAAGGAAAAATTGCAGGATTGGGCGAAGTTTGCGGTAATAACTGATTTCCGGATTTGTCGTAAATGGTAAAGCCGGTATTGAACACTACGAGTACATGATTAGGTCCTACAGCCAAAGAAGGATCTGTAGGTTGTGAACTTGATGAGGCAGCATCAAATACTAAAATAGGTGCTTTACCATCGATCTTTTGTGTAAGGGGATGCTGATTACGAACAAAATAATCGTCTTCAGTTTGTGCATCTTTTCCAATAATCACTTTGTTTCCGGATGCTCTGCCGTCTTGTGCTTCTTTGTCTGACACCTCGGCAGGTTTTAATTCAGACATCCGTGAAGCGATTGAAGGAACGTATTCCATCGAGCTTACTTTCCCGGAGTAAAATGCTCCCTCCGATTGAATCTCTTGTGCTTTTACCATAAAAGTAATGGTAAAGAACACCAAGAAAAGAGAAATTTTAGATTTCATAATTTTAAATTTTACAATTACAATTTTAAGATTTGTTTAAGAAACCAAGATACTACCATTTTCTGAAATCTCCATACAATTAATTTACAATTATAAAAACATAAATACTTTATTTACAGCGTATTATCATTTCTTTTTCCTATCGATCAACTAGAGCTTTTTGATATCACTTGCACGGTATGGATTTAAATTTAGGTATTTGGAATAAAAAAGAGCGAAGGGTTTCTTCGCTCTTTTTAAAATTATATCAGGTATTGTGAGGGATAGATTACTTCACAATAATTTTTGCAGATTTTTCGAAAGATCCGCTTCCCATTTTTACAAGATACACACCACTAGCAACATAAGACATGTCAAGATCGTATGTAAATTTGTTACCCTGATTCACTAAATTATTGAATACTAGAATTTTTCCGTTAATATCATACACACTAATTGGCAATACATCACCATATGATGTGTTCAATACGATCTCAAATCTCTTATTATCTGTAGAAGAAATAATCATTTCAGCATTTGCGATTTCAAGATCGGAGACAGATAATAGCACTTCGTTACGAACATTCTCTGCATAGTAATCATTATCGGTAAAGTTATCTCCCGCTAAATTTGTATTGGTTTCAATACGATACAGCTGATTTTCAATAGAAAGATCGGCCGGAACTGTAAACGTATATGTGTCTGTTGCACCGGCGGCAATGGAGCCTGTATAGGTCTCACTCACCAAAGTTCCTCCATCCACGCTGTAGGTTACAGGAATATTCGTTTGTGTCGCAGTACCGTAATTTTTAATGGTTACAGTAATATCTTCGGCATTACTTAACTCTCCGCTATCCGGTGTAATATTGACAATTGCAACGTCATTAGCCGGCAAGGTATTTTCCAAATTGAAAGCTCCTACGATATCTCTTCGGTTCGAATTAAAATACTCGTCAATAAACCAAAAATCTCTTGCATTGGATGGATCTACGGTTAAATGTGTATAATCTGCATAGCGAAGGTTGTTATTGTTCCCTGATCCCTGTCCAATTAAACCTTCGGCAAAGGTCATTGTTCCTAAAGCATCTCCTTGTAAACGACCCGTATACCGAACCGAAACACTTTGGGCCGTACTAACCGAGCTGTATCCCAATCCGATATTTCCGTAAATATCCATTGCCATACTTCCTGCAAAAGCATGTCTCCCGGCAGTTGGAGTTATGTAAGTACCTTCTTGATGTATCGTCCAAGGCATCCCGGACTCTGTTTGACGCAATTCATACCATCGAATCCCGGCTAATTCCCCGGCAGTAGGATCTGTATCTACTACAAAATTAAATACAACAGAGTTATACCCGTCAAATTGACGATATTGGGCTTGATTCATAATTGTAGCCTGTAAGGCATCGATATCGGGTCCGGAAGGCTGACTTAAATTTGAGAAAGATCCCCCATCAAAAACACTAATAAAATCTGCTGTAGTCAATTCTTGAGGAGCAGAAATAGTTGAATTCCCCGGTGTATCCCAATCTACATTTATAGTCCATATCTTTAAATGGTCGTCACCAACACCAGCCCAGGCATCATCTTGCAAATAAACCACATTGAAGTTTCCGGGTTCGGGATGTGAGCCCCCTGTGTGGTGAAAACCTTGAGGACTGAAGAAACCACTTGTCACAATACCTCCTAATTGAAAACTTTGAAATTGTGCAGGATTTCCTTCCAACATTTCCTCTCGCTCTACTGCAAACACTCTACGTGTCCCGATATTGGCAGTTACGTAATAGCCATCAGGCCAAACCGAAAATTTTGTATAATCAGGAAAACTTCCAGTCCCAAATCCCGTAGTATACACATACCAACCATCATTTACCGGGTCCGGTCCTTGAGATACAGCTACGTTGAAACCGTTTGGAGAGGCATCGAATTCGGTAATAAGAAAACGGTCGGCCATTTCATCATATAAGACAATAGGATCTCCAATTGCATTTCCGGGAAAGATAGTAGCTAATGATGCCTCCGGCGTTAAAGGGTTACCGGCCTTATCAAAAATTCTAAATGCTGTATTCCACGCAGCTACGTAATGATTTGGCCCTACGGCACCGGTAGGATCAGATGGTGTAGCTTGTGAAATGTCTGCTTCGAAAACGAGTAAAGGAGCACGTGTATCACGGGTTGCCGGAGTAGTTTGAACAACGGGATCCGGACCCATAGATCCTTTTCCGGGTACTACGCTATTACCATACTGTCTTTTAGGACGACCCTCTTTAGGTGTATTGTCTGCAGCAATAAAGGTTCCGTCGCTCATTTGCTTTGCGATGCTAGGAACAAGTATCGGATCTGCTAAAAATCCTGAATCGGTAGGTCCCGAATTCCCCGTATCCTGCGCAGTTACGGATAGTGTACATGCCGCCATTAGCAGTACAAAAAAATAATTTTTTAGTTTCATTAGAATGATTTTTTTAATTTATAAACGTTAAAAAGTTCATAAAAATAGTCATTCCGCCGCTTTTAAAAAAGAGAAACCTTCTCTATTTTATTGTAGCCAAGCCTTATATGAAATGCTGCTATGTATTTTTTCTGAAATATCTGAAATAGCAATGCGTTCTTGTTCCATGGAATCCCTGTAACGAATCGTTACGGTTTCATCCTCTTTTGTTTGATGATCTACGGTGATACAAAAAGGGGTCCCTGCGGCATCCTGCCTTCTGTAACGGCGGCCTACTGCGTCTTTCTCATCATACACGACATTATAGTCCCATTGTAACGTATCAATAATGGACTGCGCAATTTCAGGAAGACCTTCCTTTTTTAATAGGGGTAATACTGCTGCTTTTACGGGAGCTAGAATAGAAGGAATCTTTAGTACCGTACGGGTGCTTCCATCCTCTAAAGTTTCTTCCTGCAATGCCGTACTTAGTACTGCTAAGAACATGCGATCCAAGCCTATAGACGTTTCTACTACATAGGGTGTATAATTCTTGTTAAGCTCGGGATCGAAGAATTGTAATTTCTTTCCACTATATTCTTCATGTGCTTTCAAGTCGAAATCGGTCCTGGAATGAATTCCCTCCAATTCCTTGAACCCGAATGGAAAGTTAAATTCAATATCGGCTGCAGCATTGGCATAGTGCGCCAATTTCTCATGGTCGTGAAAGCGATAGTTTTCGGCTCCCAAACCTAATGAAAGGTGCCATTTCAATCGAGTCTCTTTCCAGTATTCGTACCATTTCATCTCCTCTCCAGGACGTACGAAAAATTGCATCTCCATTTGCTCAAATTCCCGCATTCTGAAGATAAACTGTCTTGCGACAATCTCATTCCTAAAAGCCTTTCCTGTTTGAGCAATTCCAAATGGGATCTTCATCCTTCCCGATTTTTGGACATTCAAGAAATTCACAAAGATTCCTTGGGCTGTTTCCGGTCTAAGATATAAATCTGTTGCACTCTCTGCAGAGGCTCCTAATTTTGTTCCAAACATGAGGTTAAATTGTCGCACTTCGGTCCAGTTCTTACTTCCTGTATCGGGATCGGCTATGCCCAGTTCCTCTATAAGAGCCTTTACATCGGCAAGATTTTCAGACGCCAAAGAACGTGCCATTCGCTCCAGAATCTGTCGTTGTTCGGTTCTGTAACGTATCACCCTATCATTCGTTGTCACAAACTGCGCTTCATCAAAGCTCTCCCCAAATCGGTTTCGGGCCTTTTCAATTTCCTTCTCCGCCTTCTGATTCAATTTTTCGGCATAATCTTCGATCAAAACATCGGCGCGATATCTCTTTTTAGAATCTTTATTGTCGATAAGCGGGTCGTTGAAGGCATCAACGTGACCGGAGGCCTTCCAGGTAGTAGGATGCATCAAGATTGCAGCATCGATACCAACAATGTTTTGGTGCAAGTACACCATGCTTCGCCACCAATATTCACGGATGTTCTTTTTTAGTTCGACACCATTTTGGGCATAATCGTATACCGCGCTCAAGCCGTCATAAATCTCACTGGACGCAAATATGAATCCGTATTCCTTTGCGTGCGAGATTACTTTTTTAAATTGATCTTCGTTGTTTGCCATAGCGCAAAAATAAAAAAACCGCTACGATAACATCGTAGCGGCTTCTCTTTTTTAAATCAATTTTTTTTACTTAAGCTCCATGGTGGTCGTTGCCACTTGTTTTGGACCGTCAAAAACATTGATCACATAGCGTCCCTCAATAAGATCTGCTTCGGTGGCATCCACTAAAACACACACGTCCAATTCTTCATTCTCATAAAAAACCTTGGTGCTTTCACTATAGTTCAGCATTCCGTTCTCAAATTCTAGCGTAGCTTTTTTACCTAATAAATTGTTTCGCGGATTGATCACCTGAACATATAAAGTTCGGTCCCCTCTTTCAGCAATTGGATTGGGCGTCAATGTGAAGCATGCACGTACTTTATCGGCACGACTTGATCTTCTTGTATCCACTACTTTACCGCTACTTCGCACGATCACGGCTTCTCCGCGAAGGTCTACCGCGTTAACGACAGATCCTTTTTTAATGGTTTCAGCCATGGCAACATTCTTTTCATTTACAGAATCTACCACTTTAATAGTATTGCTGAGTACTACGTTGGTGCTGTCGCGTTCCATTGCGAGCATTTGATTGGCCGCAATTAAGCTATCAGCTCTTTTAAATAACATCTTGCGCTCTTCCTTAAGTCTGCCTACCTCAGCTTTATACCGCTCGATCAAGCCAACATTGGCTTCCATTCCTTTCACTGAATCAAGTAAGACCTCGATCCTGGCACGGGCCGCTAACAGATCTTTGTCCTTAAGTTCGTTGTCTTGAATGATCTCATCGTAATTAGCGATAAGCTCTTCCAGTTCTGTTTCAATTTCTACCTTTTGTTTCTCTAGCCCGGTTACCGTATTTTTACTATCGTTGTAAAGGGTAACTGTGTAAACAGCCAAAGCGATTAATAATGCAGAAAGTACACCAATTAAAACTTTAAATTTAGTGCTATTGGTTTCTGTGGTCATAATGTATGGTTTATAATAGATTTAGGGGGTAAAAGTACTACGAGAAACAACACCGAAACGTTTACGAAATGGTAAAATATATTAAAATATGTTAAATCTCTTGTTTCCAAAGGTTTGTGCTGCCTGCAAAAACACACTTTTAAAGGCCGAAAAGATCCTTTGTGTCCAATGTTTACATAGCCTGCCGCTGGCATGTCACCATCGTAGTGAAGACCCCACCATGAAGAACGTTTTCTATGGTCGCATCCCCTTGGAGCAAGCCACCGCCCTTTTGAAATTCGAGAAAAGAGGAAGCACACAGGAAATTCTTCACCAATTGAAATATAGAGGGCAACAGGAGATTAGCTCCTATTTTGGTCTCTGGCTTGGAGCCGAGCTTAGTGAAATTGAAGCTTACAATTCTGTCGATATGGTGATTCCCGTTCCTCTCCATAAGCAAAAATTGCGAAAAAGGGGGTATAACCAGGTGGCAGGGTTCGGGAAAGCGATCGCATCTTCCTTACAGATCCCTTATCGGGACGATATTTTATTAAAACGCTCTAAAACCAACTCGCAGGTTTTTAAACAACGATTCACACGCTTTGGTAGCGAAGCCGTCTTTACCGTTAAAAACACCGAAGCACTTGCTAACAAACACATTCTGTTGGTCGATGATATTGTTACCACAGGTGCGACCTTGGAACGTTGTGGCGAAGTACTACTGAAGGGGTCGGGGGTGAAACTTAGCGTGGCAACCATTGCCATCGCATAAAAATACCTATTTTTGTCTTGCTATAATTTCATCTGTGTGAAACACCGCCTGCTCTACATTCCCATCCTTATGCTATTTCTGCTCTCATTTGTGCAGTGTGCGAAAAAAGGAACTCCTTCAGGGGGTGCTAAGGACACCATCCCTCCTGTTCTGTTACGAGCGGTTCCCGAAAATTTTACGACCAACTTTTCAGAAAAGGAAATTAGGATCTATTTTGATGAATATATAAAACTAAAGGACCTTCAGAAGAACCTCATCATCTCGCCACCTTTAAAATACCAACCTATTATTTCTCCGCTAAGTACCTCAAAATACATAAAGATAACACTTAGCGACACCCTGCTTGAGAACACAACCTATTCCATTAATTTTGGAAAAAGTATTGTGGACAACAATGAAGAAAACGCCTTCGATTATTATAAATATGTCTTTTCTACGGGTTCTTATATTGATAGTTTAACTGTTTCAGGAAAAGTGGAGGATGTCCTATTGGGAAAGGCAGAAACCCCTATTACCGTATTGCTGTATGAAGCAAACGAGGCATTTAAGGATTCGCTGATCTTTTCAGAAAAACCGATGTACATTACCACCACGAGAGACAGCACCAATACTTTTGAACTTACGAATGTAAAAGAGGGAAATTACATCCTACTGGCTCTGAAAGACAGTAACAACGACTATATTTTTCAGCCTAAAAGTGATAAGATAGGGTTTGTAGATACTACGATCCATATTCCTAAAGATACATCCTATACGCTGCGTTTGTTCAAGGAGGTTCCTTCGTATCGTATGGAACGTCCTAAGCACGAATCGAAGCAACACATCATTTTTGGTTTTGAAGGCATCATAGACAGTCTCAGCATCGATTTATTAACCGCAGTACCTTCCGATTTTAAAAGTACAATCTATAAAGATACTAAGACCGACACGCTCCATTATTGGTTCAAACCTTCAATAACCGGCGACTCTCTTGTATTTCTTGCAAAGAACAAGTCCGTAACAGACACCTTGACCTTACGACTAAAGAATCTATATAAAGATTCGCTCACTGTCACTGCGTTGAACGCCGGTACACAGATCCCTCAAGATAGTTTGCTATTACAAGCAAATACACCGCTATCTTCTTTGACGATGGAAAAAATTTCTGTGATTGACAGCGATTCTATACCGATCCCGGTTTCAGGGAGCATAAACCGAAAGAACAATCAAATAGCGCTCTTTTTTCCTAAGACCGAAGAAGAAAGCTATAGTGTGGCTGTGCTGCCGGGGGCAATCACCGATTTCTACGAAAAAGAAAATGATAGCCTGTCGTTTTCAGTTCGTACAAAAGCAGCGTCCGATTATGGAACTCTTCGACTTACGGTGCAAAATGTTCCTCCGGAGCCCATCATTGTTCAGCTTGTAAGCAATAAATTTCAAGTGATTCGCGAATTGCCTCTGGGTGAGGACCAAATGGTATATTTCGACTATCTCTCGCCGGCTATCTATTATATTAGGCTTATTTATGATGAAAATGCGAATGGACAATGGGACGCCGGGAGTTTTTTAGAGCGCCGCCAGCCTGAAAAAGTGGTCTATTATCCATCTCCATTGGAAATTCTTGTAAACTGGAGCCTGAATGAAACGTTTACGTTAGAATAAAGCTATCCCTGTCTTGTAAGAATTGAAGGTGTTCACGATGCTTCTTAATATGCTCCTTCTTTAAAGTTAGCGTTGCCACGAATTCTTTCTCCGGCTCGGTGTCCAGCATGGACGCACCCAAAACATCGTAGACCCCGGTATGCCCGGTATACACATGTCCGTTCCCATCTTCTCCAACTCTGTTTACCCCAACGCAATACGCCATGTTCTCAATAGCACGGGCTTTCAGCAAGGCATCCCATGCGGCAATACGTTTGGCCGGCCAATTTGCCACGTAGAGGAGGACATCATAATCCACTGTATTACGCGCCCAGACCGGAAACCGAAGGTCGTAACAGATCAAAGGACAAATCCTGAATCCTTTGTAGTCGACAACAAGTCGATTACTCCCTGCCGTATAGGTTCTATGCTCGTTGGCAAGCGTGAACGTATGTTTTTTATCGTATGTTTTATAGTCTCCATTTGAAAGAACGAAAAACAATCTGTTATAATAATTTCCGTTTTCTAAAATGATCACACTCCCCGTAATGGCTGCCCCGGTTTTCTTTGCCTGTTGCTGCATCCACTGAAGGGTTTCCCCGTGATTTGGTTCTGCCAATAGCTTTGCGCTCATTGAAAATCCAGTTGAAAACATTTCTGGCAGAACGATAAGATCGGTTGCTTGTGATATGTTTTCTATCTTCTTGGAAAACATGTCGCGATTGGCCTGCGCATCTTCCCAATGAAGATTTGTTTGTATAAGAGTAACTGAAAGTGTTTCCTGTTTATTCATTCGATTGTAAGAGTGAGATTATATCTTGATGCTGTTGCATGGTTGCATGCACTAACGCCGTATTCCCTCGATCGTCGGTTATGTACGGGTCGGCGCCATGGTCCAGCAAAAGTTTTACAAGATCGGTCTTAGCAAAGGTCACTGCAAAAATAAGGGGCGTCGCACCATTGGAGTTGGTGGCATTGACATTCGCGCCATGTTCTATGAGCTTTTTCGCGAGCGGCACAAACCCTTTAAAACATACGCCCATTAGTGCCGTGTTTCCTGAAGCATCGCGTGCATCGACATCTTGGGTGTGCTTCAGAAGAATTTCTGTAACTGCTTCGGCATTGTAATAGGTCGCTAATAAAAGCGGCGTCGATCCTCTGGCGTCCCGTTCAGAGATCAATTGAGGCATCTGCGACAGCAGCGCTTCTACTCGGCTTGTATTCCCTTCTCGTATGGCGTTGAAAAATTCGTCCTTCATATTCCTTAAAATTAAGCAAAGAAAGCAACATGCATCGCTGTTGCTTTCAGAAAATAAGTAAGATATATGCCCTTCACACTAAAAAAACCTGTGTCAGACCGTTAATTATTTAATATCGAAACGATCCAGATCCATCACTTTCGCCCAAGCAGCGACAAAGTCATGAACAAACTTCTTGTTTGCATCATCACAGGCATATACTTCGGCCAACGCACGCAGTTCCGCGTGCGACCCGAAAATAAGATCTACTCGCGTTCCTGTCCACTTTTTCTCACCAGTATTTCGGTCGCGCCCTTCGAACAGGTTTTCATCCTCAGAAATAGCTTTCCAAGTGATTCCCATATCCAATAGATTGACGAAGAACGCATTATTCAATGTATCCGTTTCTTTTGTGAATACACCGTGAGACGATCCATCAAAATTTGCATTGAGAACTCGCATTCCTCCAACCAGTACGGTCATTTCGGGAGCGGTCAATGTTAACAACTGAGATCGGTCCACCAAGAGCTTTTCTGCGGCAACACCGTAACTGTCCTTAATATAGTTTCTGAAACCATCGGCGCGCGGTTCCAACGCATCGAAAGATTGAGCATCTGTTTGTTCTTCCAATGCATCTGCACGACCCGGATTGAAAGGAACAGAAATATCGAAACCGGCGTTCTTTGCTGCCTCTTCTATGGCGGCACATCCTCCCAGTACAATAAGATCGGCCATCGATACGCCTTTGTTAGCTGTTGCACTTGAAGTAAAGTCGTCTTTTATCTTCTGAAGTGTCTGTAACACCTTAGCCAACTGCTTTGGATTGTTGACCTCCCAGCTGTTCTGAGGCGCAAAACGGATTCGGGCACCGTTCGCTCCACCGCGTTTATCCGATCCCCTGAAAGTGGAGGCAGATGCCCAAGCCGTCGATACAAGTTCGGTTATTGAAAGTCCGGAGGATAGCAATTGCCTCTTTAAATTAGAAATATCTTCTTCATGTATGGTTTCATAGGAAGGCTTTGGAATAGGATCCTGCCATATCAATTCTTCCTTTGGAACTTCCGGGCCTAAGTAGCGATCAATGGGTCCCATATCCCGATGTGTTAACTTAAACCAAGCGCGCGCGTAGGCGTCGGCAAACTCATCGGGGTTTTCATAGAAATGTCGCGAGATCTTCTCGTAGGTAGGATCCATACGGAGCGACAGGTCTGTTGTCAACATGAACGGTGCATGTTTCTTTTGCGGATCGTGCGCGTCCGGAACTGTCCCGGCTCCTTCGTTATTCTTGGGTTTCCATTGATGTGCCCCTGCCGGACTCTTGGTCAATTCCCACTCATATTCGAATAAATTCTCAAAATATTTATGACTCCATTTGGTAGGCGTATCTGTCCAGGCTCCTTCGATTCCACTAGTAATAGTGTCGGCTCCTTTTCCTGTTCCGAAGGAATTGTTCCATCCCATACCCATGTTCTCAATACCGGCGCCCGCAGGTTCGGCTGCAACATATTTTTCGGGATCTGCCGCTCCGTGGGTTTTTCCGAAGGTATGCCCCCCTGCAATAAGCGCTACAGTTTCATAATCGTCCATAGCCATACGCCCAAAAGTTTCACGAATGTAATGTGCTGCCTCTACGGGATCGGGATTAGCGTTATGTCCTTCGGGATTTACGTAGATCAATCCCATGTGTGCTGCCCCTAGCGGACTTTCTAATTTTTCCCCGGCATACCGATTTTCATTACCGAGCCATTCGGTCTCCGAGCCCCAGTAGACATCTTCTTCAGGCTCCCATACATCTTCTCGGCCGCCGGCAAACCCAAACATATCAAGTCCCATCGATTCGTGTGCACAATTTCCCGCCAATATGAATAAATCGGCCCAAGAAAGTTTTTTCCCATACTTCTTTTTGATAGGCCATAGTAACAACCGAGCTTTATCCAAATTGGCGTTATCCGGCCAACTGTTGAGCGGAGCAAAACGCTGCTGGCCTGATCCTCCGCCTCCGCGACCGTCATGAATACGATAGGTCCCGGCACTGTGCCATGCCATACGAATAAAGAACGGACCGTAATGACCGTAATCTGCCGGCCACCAATCCTGACTGTCGGTCATTAATTTGTAGAGATCCTCTTTCACCGCCTTTAGGTCTAGGGATTTGAATTCCTTCGCATAATCAAAATCCTTTTCCATTGGGTCTGAAAGTGAGGAGTTTTGACGAAGAATATTCAAATTTAGCATGTCGGGCCACCAGTCTCTGATGCTGGTCCCGCCACCGGCTGTTTGGTTCAAATCACCGCTTAAGAAAGGGCATTTTGCTGCCGATTCGTTTACATCCCATGCCTCTCCCTGAGGATTTCCGTTGTTATTTTTTTTAGTATCCATAGCTTACACTGTTAATTTTGAAATCGATAGCTATAAAGTTACCAATTCCTTACTGTAATGCCTAATCCTTCAATTGGATGTTTTAATTTTAGAATTGAATTTGCTTATAGTTTCGTTCTCATAGGTCATGAATACGTCCACTTGACTTCATTTAGATAGCATTCAGAATTTTGGCTGCATCTTTCAGTGTATCTTCAGTTTTTGCAAAGCATACTCGTATTTGGCGGAAGTCTGTTTGGTTTTCATTAAAAACTGAGGTAGGAATGGTCGCAATCTTGTGTTCCTTGGTAAGTCGTTCGGCAAAAGCGCAATCACCTTCCGAAGAAATATCAGAAAAATCCAGTAACTGAAAATACGTTCCGGTAGACGGAACAAACGTAAAGCGTGAGTCCTTGATCAACGCTAAAAAAAGATCGCGTTTCTTCTGATAGAACGAAGACAGTGCCGTATAGTGGTTGGGCTCTTTAAGATAGGTCGCCAATGCTTTTTGCACGGGATGATTTACGCAAAATACATTAAACTGATGGATCTTTTGAAACGCTTTCATAAGCGGTTCCGGAGCTACACAATAACCCATTTTCCAACCGGTATTATGGAAGGTCTTACCAAAGGAAGCCGTAATAAATGTGCGCTTCGAAAGTGTTTTGAATCGAGCGGCACTTTGATGTTCGTGGCCATCAAAAATAATATGTTCGTACACTTCATCACTTATAACCCACAGGTTGTGTTTTACAGCCAGCTCTTGAAGTTCTAGCATATCCCCTTCAGAAAAGATCATTCCGCTTGGATTGTGCGGCGAATTGATAATGATCAATTTGGTCTTATTGGTTAGCTTGCTGCGTACCAGTTCCCAATTGGGTGTATAGGATGGAGCCTCGAGTTGCACTGAAACAGGGGTGCCGCCAAATAAACGTATCACCGGTTCATACGAATCGTAAGCCGGAGTGAACAATAGTGCTTCGTCGCCCGACTGAATCACCGTAGCTATGGCGGCAAACAATGCTTGTGTGGCGCCCGCCGTGATTGTAATCTCCGATGTTGGATCGTACAATGTAGTATGAAGAGACGCTATCTTTTTCGAGATCTCCTTGCGCAATTCCGGGTCTCCGGGCATGGGTGCATATTGATTATGACCCTGTTTCATAGCATGCGACACAAGATCGACAAGCAGCGGATCGCTCTCAAAATTTGGGAACCCCTGTGACAGATTCAATGCATTGTGTTCAGTTGCCATTTTGCTCATTACTGCAAATATGGATGTTGAAATGGTAGGAAGTTTTTGTGGAATCATGCTTTGATTATTAGGTAAATAGGTAGCTATCAAGTGTTAAAACATACGCTTTTTTATTGAAATTCCAGAAAAAGTGTATCTTGCCATCCCCAAATGTACTTAACCAATGAAGAAATATTGTTATTTCTTGTTGCTTTCTGTTGCCTTATTTTCCGCTGGCGGAGTATCTTCTTTATACGGGCAAATTGATGATGATCGTACTTTAAAGAGTAAAAAAGAGCGTTTCAGGACGCTTATGGATTCGTCAAATCTACATTATAATAACGGAGATTACAGAAAGGATCTTGCTTTAAATTTCGATTTACTGGAACTGGCCTTCGAGATCAACGAGCCTTATTATATTCATAAAGGATATCGTAATTTGGCCTACGATTATCTCATTCTTGGCGATACACTTCTGGCTAAAGAAAGTTTTGAAAAAGCTGAGAAACAAGCGCTATTATCAAATAATGATACGGTTCGCGCCCTTACCTACATGGATTTGGCGAATATTTACACCATTACCGGAAGTGGTCCTGAGGCTGCCTTCGACTATCATGATAAATCGATCGATCTCTTCGAAAAATTAAAGGATTCTGCCGGACTTGCAAAAGCTCATTATAATGTTATTCTCACAGCCATCGAGGTGGACGACCTTACCTTGGCATATACGCATATCATTAAGGCACGTAAGCTTATTCCTCATGGTGATGCTTCCTACGCGGCAAGTTTAGATAATTTGATGGGACAGTACCACTATTGGAAAGAAAATTACGAAATGGCCAATGCGTATTTTAAGAAAGCGATTGCCCAAGCCGAAAAGGAGCAACACAACATTGTACTTGAAGAATCTTATTATTATTACAGCGAAAGCCTGTTGGAGCAGGGAAATTATAAAGATGCGTTTAGTGCAAGACAGCAGTATGAGAATTATTTAGGTATCAATCAACAAAAGATAATTTCTTCTAATGTCGAAGCCGTTTCCACCAACCATATTGTAAAAGAATATAAAACCTATGTACAACAGGCCGAAGAAAAAGCTGCCCTACAGGCCGAGATCGTAGCGAATAAAAGTACATTGAATAATGTTCTTCTTGTTGCCTTTTGTTGCTTTCTAATTTTATTCGTTGTTCTATTTCTTGCCTTTCGGAATAGAAAACAATTGATCAATGAACTAAAGCTCAAAAATCAAGAATACTTGACCGCAAAAGAAGAAGCCGAACAACTTTCACAAGCTAAGAATAAATTCTTCTCTACCATAAGTCACGAGCTTCGTACTCCTTTATATGGTGTTATCGGTCTTACCACTATATTATTAGAAGATGCGTCTCTTAAAAAGCATTTAAAGGATCTTAAATCGTTAAAATTCTCTGCCGACTACCTATTGGCATTGATCAATGACGTATTACACATCAACAAAATAGAATCTCGAACACTTGAGAACGAGTTTGCTTCCTTCAATATCCGGGACCTCATTAAAAAGATCACCTCTTCTTTTGAATATATGCGCGTTCAAAACAACAACGAGCTGCATATCCATATTTCTGAATCGGTTCCTGAAGTGATCTACGGAAACTCGGTGCGCTTGTCTCAAGTACTTATGAACCTAATCGCTAATGCCTGTAAGTTTACTGAAAACGGCGATATCTATGTGATCGCTGAAACGACGAAGAATACCTTGGAAAAAACCGCTATTAAATTCTATGTGCGTGATACTGGAATTGGAATACCGGCAGAAAAACAGGAACATATATTTGAAGAATTCTCCCAACTAGATGCGCATAATTACAAGTACCATGGAACCGGGCTTGGGCTTCCTATCGTAAAGAAGTTGTTACAAATAGATAATTCAGATATTTCTTTAAAAAGTGAAGAAGGAAAGGGATCTTTATTCACCTTTACGATCGAGTATGACGTGGTTCATGAGCTGCCTGAGGACCAATTAGAAGAAGTTTTTGATCCTTCCCAGTTAAAGGACAAGCAAATCTTGGTGGTTGAGGATAATCGTATCAATCAAACCGTAACCAAGAAGATCTTAGAAAAAAATGGTATGCGTTGTTCCATTGTCGAGAATGGAGCTCTTGCTGTCGATATCGTTAAAAATGAATCGTTCGATCTCATCTTAATGGATATCAATATGCCCATTATGAATGGAATACAAGCCACAAAGGAAATAAGGACGTTCAATAATAACATTCCAATCCTTGCCCTAACGGCTGTAGAAGTAGAGGAGATGCGTCATTCAATCTTTGAGAGCGGAATGAATGATATTATTGTGAAACCATATGACGTCACACGGTTCATACAAACGATCTATCGCAACCTTACCGAAGTAAATAGTCCGATTTCGAACAGACCAAAACTAAGGGCAATGTAAGTTTATCCCTTTATACTAGCACTTAGGTATTCTCGGTTCATTCGAGCGATATTTTCTAAAGAGATCCCTTTGGGACATTCTATTTCACAAGCTCCGGTATTGCTACAGTTCCCAAAACCTTCCTTATCCATTTGTTCCACCATATTCAAAACACGTGTAGTGGCTTCTACCTTCCCTTGTGGCAACAGAGCAAACTGACTTACTTTTGCTGAAGTAAACAACATAGCACTTGCATTCTTACATGCCGCAACACACGCACCACAACCTATACAGGTAGCAGCAGCAAAAGATTCATCGGCATCTTCCTTTTCAACCGGAATGGCATTGGCATCTATGGTATTTCCGGAAGTATTTACCGAGATAAACCCACCTGCTTGCTGGATCCTATCGAAAGCACTTCGGTCTACCACCAAATCTTTAATCACCGGAAAAGCCTTGGCACGAAACGGCTCAATAACGATCGTATCGCCATCATTGAACATACGCATGTGTAATTGACACGTAGTTACCAAACGATCCGGTCCATGTGGCTCACCGTTGATCTGCAAGGAGCAGCTTCCGCAGATTCCTTCTCTACAATCATGATCGAAAACAACAGGCTCCTCCCCTTTTTCAATAAGGTCGTGATTCAATACGTCCAACATTTCCAAAAAGGACATATCCCCATCAACTCCATCCAAGGAATAGGTTTGTAGGCTGCCTTTTGCGGCGGCGTTTTTTTGACGCCATATTTTAAGTGTCAGTTTCATAATGCTTATTTATAGGAACGCGTTTTTACTTCAATATTTTCATAATCAAGATCCTCTTTGTGTAAGACGGCATCACTGGGCTCCCCTTTGTACTCCCAAGCGGCCACGTACATGTAATTTTCATCATCACGCAGCGCCTCTCCATCTTCGGTTTGATATTCTTCTCTAAAGTGGCCCCCACAAGACTCATTGCGATGCAGTGCATCCTTAGCGAACAATTCTCCTAATTCCAAGAAATCTGCAACCCGTCCGGCTTTTTCAAGTTCGGCATTCATTTCGTTCATGTCTCCCGGAACCTTCACATCCTTCCAGAATTCGTCTCGTAGTTGCTTTATTTCTGAAATTGCATCTTGCAGATCCTTCGCATTTCGGGACATCCCGCATTTATCCCACATGATTTTTCCTAAACGCTTATGAAAATAATCGACCGGTTTTGAACCGTTATTTTGTATCAATTTTTCCAGTCGTTCCCGAACGTTCTTCTCTGCTGCTTCAAATTCCGGTGATTCAGTAGAAATAGGTCCTGTTCTAATGTCTTTTGAAAGATAATCTCCAATAGTATACGGTAGAACGAAATAACCATCTGCCAGTCCTTGCATCAGTGCTGAAGCTCCCAATCGGTTAGCTCCATGATCGCTAAAATTGGCTTCTCCTGTGGCATAACACCCCTCGATAGTAGTTTGTAAATTGTAATCTACCCAGATACCCCCCATGGTGTAATGTACCGCAGGATAGATCATCATTGGCGTTTCATAAGGATTCTGATCTACGATCTTTTCATACATCTGAAATAAGTTTCCGTATTTATTCTCAATTGCTTTTTTTCCAAGTTGCTGTACTTCGGCATCGGTAGGATTGTGATTTCCTTGAATGGCCGCTTGTTCTTTTCCGTACCGTTCAATCGCAGAGGCAAAGTCCAAATAGACAGCTTCTCCTGTCTTATTGACTCCAAAACCGGCGTCGCAACGTTCCTTGGCGGCTCTCGAAGCGACATCACGCGGCACGAGGTTTCCGAAGGATGGATACCGCCGCTCTAAATAATAATCGCGTTCTTCAGCAGAAAGATCGGTGGGCTTTTTCTTACCTTCTCGGATCGCTTTCGCATCTTCTAATTTCTTTGGCACCCAAATACGACCGTCATTCCGAAGGGATTCAGACATCAACGTAAGTTTGGATTGATGTTCCCCCGATACCGGAATACAGGTAGGGTGAATTTGAGTAAAACAGGGATTGGCAAAATAGGCTCCGCGTTTGTGAATCTTCCAGGAAGCGGTTACATTGCTCCCCATGGCATTGGTTGAAAGGAAAAATACGTTTCCGTAGCCACCCGATGCGATCACTACGGCGTGCGCCGAATGACGTTCGATTTTTCCGGTTACGAGATCCCGTGCGATGATCCCTCTCGCCTTTCCATTAATCACAACAAGATCCAGCATTTCATGTCTGTTGTACGGCTTGATCTTCCCACGATTTATTTGACGGTTCATAGCAGAATAGGCTCCTAAGAGCAATTGTTGCCCTGTTTGCCCTTTGGCATAAAAAGTTCTGGAAACCAACACACCCCCAAAGGAACGGTTGTCTAGCAGTCCGCCGTACTCCCGTGCAAACGGCACTCCTTGGGCCACACATTGATCGATAATATTTGCCGAAACCTCAGCCAATCGATATACATTGGCTTCTCTGGAGCGATAATCCCCTCCTTTTACCGTATCGTAGAAAAGACGGTAAGTGGAATCTCCGTCCCCTTGATAGTTCTTAGCAGCGTTGATCCCGCCTTGGGCAGCAATGGAATGGGCGCGACGTGGTGAATCTTGATAGCAGAACGTCTTTACATTATATCCCAACTCTGCCAAGGTCGCAGCTGCACTACCTCCTGCAAGGCCTGTTCCTACCACAATAACATCAATGTTACGCTTGTTGGCCGGATTCACAAGATTGATTTCGTTCTTATGTTTTGTCCACTTATTGGCTAAGGGTCCTTTAGGTATTTTAGATTCTAATATCGACATAGCATTCTTTTTAGTGGGGTAATTGATTAAAATGATGGTACAGGGCAATAAAAATGAACCCTAAGGGAATGGCTACCGCATAGACCTGCGTAAAACCGCGGAGTGCCTTTGAATACTTGTTGTTGAATCCTACACTCTGAAACGCAGAAGAGAATCCGTGCCATAGGTGAAAGATCAATAGTATAAATGCCAATACATAGATCCCCACGCGTACAGGACTTTCAAATTTATGCACGGTTTCGGCATAATACCGTGTTGCATCTTCGGGATGGGATTCTATATATTTATGGACCATTTCCGGAATCCAGAAATCGTAAAAGTGCAGCCCTAAGAAGGCAAGGATCACCAATCCGGAGATGATCATGTTACGAGAAGCCCAAGTAGAGTTTGCGCTTCCGTGGAATTTCTTGTAAGAGATCGCACGAGCATTGCGGTTGCGTATCTCAAGGATAAAGCCCATTACAAAATGGAACACTACCCCAAAGATCAATATCGGCTGTAAAATGAATTGTACCAAGATATTGGTCCCCATAAAGTGAGACCAGCTGTTAAAGGTGTCCGGTGCAATAACCGATGTAAAATTGATAGTAAAATGCTGCGCTAAAAAAAATACAAGAAACAAACCCGAAAGTGCCATAGCAACTTTTCTGGCGATTGAAGAGGATAGTATTCCCATTATGGTTTTCTTTTCTAGAATTTACATGACAAAAATACGGCTGCTTACCCTTTTAGCCAAACATTCGCATTTCTTTTATTGATGATAGTAGTAACAATTCTTATTTAACTTCCAAATCGGTTCGTGCCGATTTAGCTCCCACTGCCACAACAACCGTATAACTTCCTTTAGGCAGATAATAGCTGCCATTCTCGGCCTTGGTCACTTTTGTTCCGGCTTTGTCCAATACTTTTATTCCTTTTTCTGAAAGGGTTAGATCGTAGTCCTGCACATTAAATCCCTTGTCAGCCGATCCGGTAAATTCCTGAACCACTTTTCCTTCTTCTGTTTCAATACTGAAGGAGACTTCGCCAGCTTCTGGCGTATAGTATTGAAGGCTTACTGAAGGTGTATAGGGTTCACTCCATGGACTGAAGCTTCTACCCCAACGTCTGGATGATTGCACCGGTTCTAAAACGCTTACCAATACCTCGGTACTGTTTTGCGCATTCATACGTTGAAGCAAGGATATATCTGCAACATAGATAGAGCGGCCATGTGTTCCTACCACCAAATCCTTTGACTGCGGTTGAACGACCAGATCGTGAACGGCTACATTGGGGAGTCCTTCAGAAAACGGTGCCCATGTGTCCCCCCGATTAAAGGAAACGTAGGCCCCGTTATCGGTTCCCAAATAAAGAATGTTCTCATTGGCCGGGTCTTCACGAATCACATTTACCGGCGAGGCAGGTACATTCCCCGAAATATCCTTCCAAGTATTTCCATAGTTCTCGCTAACATACACGTAAGGCATAAAATCATCCCAACGATAGCCGTTTAGCGTCACATAGACACGTTCCTTTTTATGGGCTGAAGCAATCACTCTACTCACCCAAAGATCCTTTGGAAAACTTGTGGAAACATTCACCCAATTTCCGCCCGCATCTTTGGAAACATGCACCATTCCGTCGTCACTCCCTGTATATAATAATCCGAATTGAAAAGGCGATTCACTAATTGACGTAAGGGTTCCGTATGCTACATTTCCTTGCTTCCCTCCTTGTGTTAGATCACCGGAAATTGCAGCCCAATCGTTACCTTGGTTCATACTTCGCATGAGCTTATTTCCTCCTAAATAGAGAATGTCTTGATTGTGCGGACTAAGCAATATAGGCGTTTGCCAATTGAAGCGGTAGGGACTTTCCCCTAGTTCATGTTTTGGTTGAATGTAGGTCGTTTCGTTGGTATCGCGATTTATTCGATAATAATTCCCAAACTGAAATCCCGTATACACAATAGCGCTGTTACGGCTATCGATCTGTATCTGCATACCATCTCCACCCATGATCGATTCGTAGGGATATTGGCCACTTTGATGCCAATACGGACTTGCTTCGTATTCATGCGAGCCGACCCAAACGCCATTATCCTGCAATCCGCCATACACATTATACGGCTCTTCATGGTCCACATTGATCGCGTAAAATTGTCCTACGGCAGGGGCATTGTTCTTGATCCATGTCGCACCATCATCGTAGCTTATATTGATTCCTCCATCGTTCCCATCGATAAGATGACCCGGTTGCTTCGGATTGATCCACAGCGCATGATGATCGGCATGTACATTATCGGCATCGATGGAAGTAAATGTTTTTCCACCGTCCTTCGACTTCAGTATAGGCACTCCATAAATATAAATCCCATCTTTATTGCTTGGGTCTACGTGAATCTTTCCGAAGTAATATCCGTAGGAATAATAGATTCCGTCCAAATAGCCCTCATGCGTCTTGTTCCAAGTCTTTCCGCCATCGGTACTTTTATAGACCTCTGCGCCAATAACAGGCGTATCGAACAAAAGCGAATTGGCGTCTTCCAAATACTTCGCCAGGTCGACGGGCTGAACCGTTTTGCCACGCACCATATTCTTAACATTTTCTGCTTTGTATTTCTCTTGAAAGCCGTTCATGCGCAAAAATTGATTGAGCTTGTTGTTGTCAAGTTTCAGGAATTGATCTGAAGTCATGGTTTTAAAATCGTCTTTGGTAAGCATGTCGGAACTTTCCTCGGAAGTCGCCTCTTCGTCTCGTCTCGACTGATTGTCGTGAATAGCGTATACAGTATTGGCATCGTAAATGGCAAGCCCGATGCGACCCACACCATCACCGGTAGGAAAGCCACTTCCATCCACCGAAACTTTGATCCATGAATTTCCGGCATCGGTACTTTTATAGATTCCGCTTCCGGAGCCGCTTCCGGTAAAATTCCATGCTTTCCGGTCTTTGTCCCATGCTGCGGCATACATTAAATTATAGTGTGTAGGATCTCGGACCACCTCTATAATCCCGGTTTGGTCATTGACGAATAAGGTTCGGTTCCATGTCTTGCCACCATCCACAGTTTTGTAAATCCCGCGCTCATTATTAGTAGAATAGAGATGTCCAACAGCCCCGACAACAATCTCATTGGGGTTTTCAGGATTGATCAAAATACTGCTTATATGGTGAGAATCTTTCAACCCTATGTTTTCCCATGTCTTACCATTGTCACGGGTCCTTAAGAGACCTATTCCCGCGTAAGAGGAGCGGGAGGCGTTCACTTCTCCCGTACCCACATACAGGATATTGTTCTTCCAATCCATTGAGACGCTGCCCACATTTTGGGTGGGACTGTTGTCTAAAATAGGGGTAAAACTAGTCCCGTTGTTCTTTGTATGCCAAACACCACCACTTGCGTAGCCAACATAAAACTCAATAGGATTGTTGGGGTTCACGGCAAAGTCAACCACACGTCCACTCATGACCGTTGGACCAATATTCTTGAAAGGAACATTTTTTACTATAGAATTTTGTGTAGCATTTTCCTTTTGCTGAAGCGCGCTTTCTACTACAGATGGGGACGTAGCGGGTTGCTGTGCAAAGATGTAAAGAGAAAGAAAACAGGAAAGTAATAATGATAATTTTTTCATCGATTGGAAATTAGAAAGTGGAAATTACTGAAATGCCTTTGGTTGACAAAATTTTTAAGCCCGGATTCCTACGCATTGCATATATTTCTTTTAATTTTGAAGAAATTCAGAAATCTTCACAATGAAATACCACCAAATAGACAGCAAACTTTTTATAAAGAACCGAAAGAACTTTATGGCGCAAATGAAGCCGAAAAGCATAGCGGTTTTCAACAGCAATGACGTATACCCCGTAGGTGCAGATAGCACCATGCCCTTTCAGCAACACCGGGATATCTTTTATTTAAGTGGCGTGGATCAAGAAGAAAGTATCTTGCTCCTTTTTCCGGAAGCAGCCGATGAAAAGAATCGTGAAGTATTGTTCCTAAAAGAAACGAACGATCACATTGCTGTTTGGGAAGGAGAAAAACTTACCAAGGAGCGCGCCTATGAAGTAAGTGGTGTTAAAACAGTTTATTGGCTCAAGGAATTCGATAAGATTTTCTTTGAATTGATGACACAGGCCGAAACAATTTATTTCAACACGAACGAGCACTACCGGCAGGCAGTCACTACCGAAACCCGTGAAGACCGCTTCATTAAAACAACCAAAAATAAATTTCCGGCACACAATTGGGCAAAGAGCAATCCTATCTTACAACGGCTTCGTTCGGTGAAAGATCCTATCGAGTTAGAGCTCATGCAACAGGCCTGTGATATCACCGAAAAAGGCTTCCGGCGCATCCTTTCTTTCATAAAACCCGGCGTTTGGGAGTACGAGATCGAAGCAGAATATATGCATGAGTTCCTTAGAAACCGATCCAAAGGTTTTGCCTACACTCCTATTATCGCCAGCGGCACAAATGCCAACGTGCTTCACTACATCGAGAACAACCATCAATGTAAAGAAGGAGACCTCATCTTAATGGATGTTGGAGCCGAATATGCCAACTACAGCAGTGATATGTCCCGCACGATTCCGGTAAATGGAACATTCACCAAACGCCAACGAGAAGTATACGATGCTGTTCATCGTGTAAAGGATGATGCAACCAAAATGCTGGTACCGGGCACCTTGTGGAAAGAATACCACGTAGAAGTAGGCAAATTGATGACCTCAGCATTGCTGGGTCTTGGTCTGCTGGACAAAGCAGATATCAAGAATGAAAACCCGGATTGGCCTGCGTATAAAAAATATTTTATGCATGGTACGTCGCATCATATTGGACTGGACACACATGATTACGGTATCTTATGGGAGCCTATGAAACCTAATATGGTCTTTACGGTTGAACCGGGTATCTACATTCCTGAGGAAGGTTTTGGTATTCGTTTGGAGGATGATGTGGTAATTCAAGAAAACGGAGAGCCTTTTAATCTAATGCGTAACATTCCAATAGAAGCCGAAGCGATCGAGGAGATCATGAACTCTTAACACTTGAAAACAGGCGCTACGTTACTTTCTTTTTTCGGAAACCGATCACACCTTGGGTGATCAAAAAAGCGATAGCCGCCGGCAAGACCCATCCCAAACTATACCCGGATAGCGGAATCCAAGATTTTAAAAAAGTTACGAGCGCTTCAGAATTTATAGATTGTAAAAAATCGGGTATGCTGAAAAGTAGTGTAGTGATCGTTACTGCCTTAAACGCCGTTGCACTTGTCCATTTCTTCGGAAGGGCATTCAGTATGATCAAGACAATGGTTACCGGATAAATAAACATTAAAGCGGGCACTGCTACATCGATGATATAGGCAACATTAAATTGTCCCATGACAACGCCTAAGATACATCCCAAAATACCTGTAACTGTGTATGCGGTTTTTGAGCCTCCCAGTATGCCTTTCACGAAATCGGCTGTTCCCGTTACAATGCCTACCGCAGTTGTAAAGCAAGCAAGTGCCACCAAGACCGACAGAAATGCGGTGCCTATGGAACCTAGCGTATTGGTGCTTAGCAATGTTAGCAGCTCGGTTCGAATTTCGATAGAAACTGTACCACTGTATAAGGCTCCCAACGCTATGAGTCCGCCATAAATTAGGAAAAGACCTATCCCGGCTAATAGCCCTGCTTTGGCGATCATTCCCTTCTTTTCTTCATAATTATATTTACCCTGAATTGCAAAAGAGATGACAATGACCCCTCCCACGACCACGCCTCCAATGGCATCGAAGGTTTGGTAACCCTCCAAGATGCCCGCCGTTAAAGAATTTTCAAACATAGAGGCGCGTAATGGCTCAACGTCAATAAAGATCCCGATACCGATGATAAGGAGTAAAATAACAATGATGAGCGGTGTAAGGAATTTCCCTATGATGCTTACTATTTTATTTCTATTCAGTACGAACAAGAGCACCAATCCAAAATACAACGTACTTGTTGCGAGTGGTGATATTGAAAAATAAGGCTGTATGGCCATTTCATAGGTGACCGATGCGGTTCTTGGAGAAGGCAGAGATACTGAAATTGCATAAATCAAAATCGCATAGACCAACGCAAAAAAAGGCGATACCTTATTGGCAAAATCCAGCAAGGTTCCTTGTAATCGAGCATGCCCGTAAATGGCCAGAATAGGGATCACTACGGCAGAGAATGCAAAACCAATGGCCACCCAAATCCAATCCACTCCGGCATTATACCCTAAAAAAGGAGGCAGGATAAGATTCCCGGCTCCAAAAAATAGCGAGAAGAGTGCAAAAGCAGTAACAAAGGTTTGCTTGCTGTGATTCATTGACTGATATTTGTTCGCCGAATATAGAAAAATGAAGCTGAAGTTCCACAATACCTATCTTTTTTATACTGTAACTGGAAAAGGCCCGGCCATTGTCCTATTACATGGCTTCTTGGAAAGTGCCAGCATGTGGAAGAAACTCGTCCCAGAACTTTCCAAAAAACACATGATAATTGTCATCGATCTGCCCGGTCATGGCAAGAGTGGCGTTGTTGGCGAGATGCATACTATGGAACTCATGGCACAGGCGGTACATGCCGTTGTAAAACATCTGGATTTACCTACTATCGCACTTATGGGTCATTCCATGGGAGGATATGTTGCCTTGGCCTATACAGAATTATTCCCTTCGGAAGTGGAGGGCCTTATATTACTAAATTCTACTCCGGCCGAAGATTCCCTCGAACGAAAAGCAAATCGTGATCGCGCCTTGACCATGCTTCAGAAAACACCCAACGTATTTATTCGTATGGCTATTACAAATCTTTTTGCTGAAGAAGATAGAACGCAGTATGCTTCGGCTATAGAACAATTAAAAGAAGAAGCGTTGCAATTTCCTTTGGCAGGAATCACTGCGGCGGTAAAAGGGATGCGGGATCGAAAGGATCGCACTTCAGTACTTCGGCAATTTTCCGGCTCAAAATACATGATCTGCGGAACGAAAGATCCTATTGTACCGCTGACCATTTCAGAAATACTAGCGAAACATTGTCATACGGACCTTATAAAAATTGTAGGAGGCCACTTGCTTTTAACTGAAAATTATGATGAAACTGTCAAAAAGATGCGTTTCATCGATTTTTTATGCATTTAAACGATTTTATATAGATTTTTTTCATACATTGGTATCAACAAAAAAACCAATCCGATGAAAAATACCTCCTCAAAAGCGTCGCTGTCCTTTCTGGGCGTACTATGCACTACCTTTGGTCATGACTACATAGTGACCCGTAAAGTTACCAACCACATTAACGAATACAAATGCACCAATTGCGGCCGTGAGGTCACAGACAATCAAAGTGGCAAATTGGAGGCATTGACGCAAAAGATCAAGGAAGTAAATACCAACGTTGCGGAATTCTTTCAGAAACGAACCAACAGAATTCCCTTACATTAATATGAAGCATTTCATGTGTAAATGGAAAGGGCATCGCTTTACTCCCATTAAAAAAGAATCTCACCTGCTTCCAGAATACGAATGCACGAATTACAGTACACGATATACCAAAGATGGCTATGGTCGTATGGTTCGGCTTACAAATTTTTGGATAGAGAATCACCAATATTTTGAAGCTTTTGTGTCTAAACAAGAAGCCTCTTAATTAATCTTCAGTTTGCAAGGCATTCCAACCACGTGCCACCAATGGTATTTTTGTCTGTGCACGGGTAATGAGGTGTATCCCCTCTTTTTTATGGGTCATATGACCCAGTACCGTTAAATGTGGATTTGCCTTTATCTTCGGAAAATCTTCCGTACTAATCGTAAACAACAATTCATAATCCTCTCCGCCGCTTAGTGCTACCGTAGTGCTGTCTAATTGAAATTCTTCGCAGGTACTTATTACCTGCGGATCAAGGGGTATTTTTTCTTCATAGAGGTTGCATCCCACATTTGATTGTTTACACAGGTGAAGCACTTCCGAAGAAAGTCCGTCGCTAATATCGATCATAGCCGTAGGTTGCACGTCAAGCTCCTTAAGCAATTTGGAGATATCCTTTCGCGCTTCAGGCTTAAGTTGACGCTCTATTAGATAGGTATATGCATCAAGATCGGGTTGTGAATTTGGATTCACTTTAAATACTTCCTTTTCGCGCTCTAGTACTTGAAGTCCCAGATAAGCAGCTCCAAGATCTCCTGTAATTACTAACAGATCGTTCTCCTTGGCTCCATTCCGGTATACAATACGCTCTTTTGGTGCATGCCCTATGGCTGTGACACTTATAAGCAGTCCGGTGGTTGATGACGTAGTGTCACCCCCAACCACATCAATGTTGTAGATCTTAGCTGCAGTGGCAATGCCGGCATATAATTCTTCCAATGCCTCTACCGGAAACCGATTGGAAACAGCAATGGACACCGTGATCTGGGACGCTTCAGCATTCATGGCATACACATCAGACAGGTTTACGATAACGGCCTTATATCCCAAATGTTTCAGCGGAACATAACTTAGGTCAAAATGCACTCCTTCCACAAGAAGATCGGTCGTGACTACCCATTGCTCGTTCTTTTGCGAAGCAATGACAGCCGCGTCATCGCCAATTCCTTTCACGGTCGTTTTCTGAACTATGGAAAACTGTTTAGTGAGATGATCTATGAGTCCGAATTCTCCTAATTGAGAAATAGGTGTTTTACTTGGTTCCTTACTTTCGAGCATATTGCTTGTATTATGAAGAAACAAAAGTACAGTTTCACCTTCAAAAAACGATAAAAAAGCTTGAATTCATTGACCTAGTAAAATAATAGGGTACTGTTTTTTAACATTGCTATTCAATTTGCAACTATATAAATTAGTAGTTTTACGAATCTTATTCAAAAAAATGAAACAACTTTTACGCTTGTCTTTTGTTCTTAGCAGTACAATAGCATTAACTCAAACGCCCTGTATCGGTGGGATGGCGGGCGCTTATCCTTGCAATGGGTATGACCTACAATCACACATTCCTTTATCCACGATGAACACTACAGGAGCGAATGATTCTTGGGGTTGGATCGACCCAACCAATAATGATGAGTATGCTCTTGTGGGACTTGAAGATGGAACTGCTTTTATTGATATATCGGACCCGAATGCTCCTGTCTATTTAGGCAAATTACCTACCCAAACCAGCACCAGCCAGTGGAGGGACATTAAAGTCTACAACAATTACGCTTTTATAGTAAGTGAAGCCCCGGGTCACGGAATACAGATCTTCGACCTTACACGATTACGAAATGTAAGCAATCCACCCGTTACGTTTACAATTGATGCCCATTTTAACGGTTTTGGAAGCGCCCACAATATAGTTATCAATGAAGAAACGGGCTACGCTTATGGTGTAGGAGCAGACACCTACGTAGGCTCCCATTTTGTAAATATTCAAAACCCTTTAAATCCAATAGATGCCGGAGGGTTTAGTGGAGACGGATATACACACGATGCGCAAGTAGTTACCTATTCGGGACCGGATGCAACATATTCCGGGCGAGAAATATTGATAAGCAGTAGTGGTTCAGACGCTGTAGTTTCCATTGTGGATGTTACTGACAAATCGAACCCGCAAAGCGTTGCAACTATTTCGTATAGTAATGTAGGTTATACCCACCAAGCCTGGTTTACTGAAGATCAGCGTTATTTATTATTAGGGGATGAGTTTGACGAATCCAATGTAGGGTTTAATACCCGAACCATTATTTTCGATCTTCTGGATCTGGACAATCCGGTCTTGGACTTTGAATATTTTGGGCCAACTTCGGCAATCGACCATAATGGTTATGTTGTAGGAAACACTTATTTTCTTGCGAATTATTCGGCCGGAATGCGAGCCATAGACATTAGCGGCATAGGTTCGAACACCATGAATGAAATTGGATTCTTTGACACCTACCCTTCCAACAATAACGCTAATTTTAGCGGTGCATGGAATGTGTATCCATTCTTTAACAGCGGGAATATCATGATCTGTGACCGAAGCGGTGGATTTTTTTTGGTAAAATCTTCGGCTCCCGATACCACCAATCCCGTGGCCGTTTGCCAGAACATCACCATACCGCTTGATATGAATGGAGAAGCTGTGGTCAACCCGGTTCTTGTAGATGGAGGTTCTTTTGATGATAGTGGTTTTTACACTTTAGCGTTAAGTGAAAACAGCTTCGATTGTTCACAAAAAGGACCCAATGTAGTAACTCTTACGGTTACAGACCCTTCAGGAAATACCGACAGCTGTACCGCGACCATCACTGTAGTAGATGATCTTGAACCCCTGCTGGACTGTCCCCCAAATACTACAGTAGGGTATGATCCGGGAGTTGATTATTACACTGTGCCGGATTATGTACAAAACGGAGACATTACGGCAACTGACAATTGCGACGGAAACACAGGTATTGTTCAGACCCCTTCAGCCGGAACCCAAGTAACTGAAGGAACCTATACCATCAATTTTGAGACCATCGATTCCGAAGGCAATAGCAACTCCTGCTCTTTTGTACTTACGGTTCAGGAAATTTTGAACGTGGACGACTATTCGTTTGAAAATGGCATTACGATCTTTCCGAATCCCGCAGTAGAAACAATCACAGTACAGTCGCAGGAAATTCCAATAAACGCTATTAGAATTTTTGATATTACAGGAAAGCAAGTGTATTCGCAAAATAATTTAGATACGTTGCGTAAAACGATCTCTTTAAATACTTTTTCAGAAGGCTTGTATTTTATGAGGTTAAACGACTTGGTGACCAAGCGACTCATAAAAAAGTAATTAACATTGTAAATTATAAATATTTTAACGACAAAATGTAGTGAAATACACTATCTTATAAGAGATTACGTTCAAAATAATGTATATTCGCTCAAAATTAACTCTCAAATACATCATGAAAAAAATAATACTACTTTTAATTTCCTTTACTACAGCATTAACATTTGGACAAACCCCTTGCAGTGGTGGTTTTGCCGGAGGATTTCCATGTGATGGTTATGATCTGCAATCCACTATCTCTCTCGCTCAAATGAATGCGAGTGCAGGTAACGACTCTTGGGGCTGGACAGACCCGGATACTGGGAAGGAATACGCTTTGGTAGGGTTAAACAATGGAACTGCATTTATTGATATATCTGACCCTATTAACCCCATTTACCTTGGTAAATTACCAACACATACCGGCAACAGTACATGGCGCGATGTAAAAGTGTACGCCAATCATGCTTTTGTCGTGAGTGAAGCAGGTGGTCACGGAATGCAGGTCTTCGATCTTACCAGACTTCGCACCGTTACGAACCCTCCCGTTTTCTTTACGGAAGATGCTCACTACAATGGTTTTGGTAGTGCGCACAATATTGTAATTAATGAAGAAAGCGGTTATGCATATGGTGTAGGAACCTCTACATTTAACGGAGGGCCACACTTTGTGAATATTCAGAACCCCACAAACCCTGTAGCTGCCGGAGGATACGGTACAAATGGATATAGCCATGATGCACAGGTGGTTACCTACAATGGGCCGGATTCAGATTATACAGGTCGCGAAATATTAATTGGAAGTAATGAAGATGAGATTGCCATTGTTGACATTACCGATAAAAACAACCCGCAAGGCATAGCAACTATAAGTTATTCGAATGTTGCTTATACGCATCAAGGATGGTTTACCGAAGATCAGCGTTTCTTCATTGTTGGAGATGAATTGGATGAATTGAACATTGGCGGTTCAACCCGAACAATTATTTTCGATTTCAATGATTTGGATAACCCGGAGTTTCATTTTGAATACTTCGGAAACACACCTGCCATAGACCACAATGGATATGTGCGTGGTGATAAATATTATATGGCGAACTACAGAGCCGGAATGCGTGTGTTCGATATTTCAGATATACTCAATAAGAATATTGAAGAAGAAGGTTTCTTCGATAGTTATCCTGAAGGAAATAGCGCAAGTTTTGACGGTGCATGGAATGTGTACCCCTTCTTTGCCAGTGGGAACATCGTAATCAGTGATATCGACCGAGGATTCTTCTTAGTGAGAGATCCTAATTTCTTAGGAGTAAATGATCAAACAGTTGCCGATTTTACCATAATTCCTAACCCGGCAGATACCTTTTTAACTATTTCGACCAATGAGACTCCTCTCAATACTATTGAAATTTATAACCTACTAGGGCAACAAATTATTGATAAAGAAGTAAATAATACAGTATCAGAGCGTTTGGACATCTCATCTTTACCTTCAGGTACATACCTTATCACAATCAATAGTACCACTACTAAACGATTGCTTGTGAAATAAATCCCCCAAAATCATGCTATTTAAAAAGAACCTACTACCTATTTTCCTTGTCCTTATTGTGATGAGCGTGTTCTATGCTTGTGATAAAGATGACAATCCTGTCGATGAACCGGATGACACTGCATTTCAAGGGGTTATTGATTATGTCAAGACCTTTGGCGGCAGTGGTGAAGACGATGCTACATCTATGGTGATTGCCAACGATGGCAACTATGTCCTCTTGGGGTATACCGAGAGTAACGATGGCGACATTACAGACAAGACCGGAACTGACGCGGACTTTTGGGTAATTAAAGTAACTCCTGCGGGAGAACTCCTTTGGAGCAAAACGTATGGAGGTGTTGACACCGACAAAGGCTCCAATATTACCAAAACTTCAGATGGTGGGTATCTGTTAAGTGGGTATAGCACCCCAATTGATGGTGACAATGCCGGATTTCCGGATTACTGGATTGTAAAGATCAATAGCGAAGGAAACCAAATGTGGGATAAATATTATGGCTTTTCGGGCGTTGATCAAGCATTTGATGCCTTCCAAACAAGTGATGGAGGTTATTTTATTACCGGATTTTTAGATGTAACGGCTAGTGGCGGACAAGGGGATGATGACGGAAGAAACCCACAACACGGTGTAGGTGAATTTTGGGGTATTAAATTGGACTCCAATGGCAATACGGTTTGGAGACGTTACTTTGGAGGCACCAATAACGACAGAAGCTATGGAGCACTAGAAACAGCAGATGGTGGCTTTCTTATGACAGGAGCTTCCGAAAGCGATGACTTCGATATTACAGACAGCAAAGGTTCTTACGATTATTGGGCTGTTCGTTTAAACAATGCCGGAGACTTGCTCTGGACGAAGTCGTTTGGCGGCAGTGAGATCGATATAGGATATGCGGTGAGCCACACCAACGACGGCAACTATATTATGGTAGGAGATACACGCAGCACCGATGGCGACATAACAACGCCTTTGGGGAATGCGGATGCTTGGGCTGTAAAATTCAACGATACAGGTGCCATTATTTGGCAAAATACCTATGGTGGAAATCAGTTTGAATCGGCTAGAAGTGTTGTGTCGACCAACGATGGCAACTATATTATAACAGCCTCTTCCAGAAGTGCAAACGGAGATCTTACATCCAATAAGGGATTGAACGATGCTTGGGTATATATGATCAACGAACAAGGAGGAATAGAATTTCAAATGTCAGTAGGCGGATCTAAATTGGATTTTGCAAACAAAGGGGTGAAGACACCGGACGGTAAGATAGTGGTAATAGGAAATTCGGAGAGTAGTGATGGTGACATTCCTCAAAATCGAGGCACAAAGGATCTGCTTCTTTATAAAATAAAATAATTATTTAATATCCATTAGTAATCCCCCTTAGAAATGACAAAAATTGCCCTCTTGACCTTGATCGCCATTGTAGCATTTGGATGCAACAACGACGATGACACGACCGCAACACCCGTAAGTGTCGACCTAAGATTTACCCATAATTGGGATGGAGATGCGATCGCAAACTCAGACTTCGATCAAATCCAGTATACCAATGCGCACGGTGAACAACTAAGTCTTTCAAAATTGGTCTACCTAATTTCAGATGTGACCTTTACAAATTCCAGCGGCGTTGCGTTTGATGCAGGCGATTACAATTTAGTGAATGTTCGAGAACAGTCTAATTTGACGTTTACCCCGAATGTCCAAATCCCTCCGGGAGATTACAATGTCACTTTTACGTTTGGTTTTGATGACGAAGACAACATAGACGGCGTTTATCAAGATCTTAACTCTGCAGATGGCGGATGGAATGTTCCCATGATGCTTGGCGGCGGTTATCACTACATGCGAATGGAAGGAAAGTTTATAGACAACACCGCTGCTGAAATTGGCTATGCGTATCACACCATCCGTGCAGCCGATACGAGCACGACACCGGTAACGACTCAAGACACTTCTTTCGAGGTAGACCTGGGGACAGTAACCATCGGTAACAATACCGAGATCGAAGTAGAAATGAACGTGGCAGAATGGTACAAAAATCCAAATGAATGGAACTTGAACGATCTGCACACTGTATTGATGCCTAACTTCATGGCACAGATCATGATGTCCCAAAACGGAACTTCTGTCTTTAGCAGAGGTACCGTGACCCAAAATTAAATATACAATGCGCTTTTTAGCACTTATCTTTATTTCCATACTGTGTTTCGCTTGTACCGAGGCTGACGATACGGGTCCGGAATACGAGGCTACACCCAGTCCGTTGGAAATTCCGCAATTGTTTCGGGATAAATTGATACCACCGGTCGTTCCGGCAGACAATCCACAAACTGTTGAAGGCATTGCTTTAGGTAAAAAGTTATTCTTTGATCCTATACTTTCCGCAGATGGAACTCAAGCTTGTGCTTCATGCCATAATCCGCAAAATGCTTTTACCGATGAAAGACAATTCAGCATTGGGATCGATGGCATCGCAGGAAATCGCAATTCCATGCCCATATTCAATATGGCGTGGAATTTTAATGAGGAATTTTTTTGGGACGGTAGAGCCGCTACGTTGGAAGTGCAGGCATTAGAACCTGTTACAAATCCAATTGAAATGCACAATACGTGGGAAAATGCTTCAGCCAGTCTGCTGGCCGATGCCGAGTATCCCGAATTGTTTGAAGCTGCCTTCGGAACAAGGGCCATCAACAGTGATCTGGCTACAAAGGCATTAGCACAGTTCATGCGAACACTGATCTCTGCAAATTCAAGATTTGATAAATATCTTTTAGGAGAATTGGAATTAACTCCTTCTGAAGCAAACGGACTGGAAGTGTTCATGGACGAAAGCAGAGGGGATTGTTTTCATTGTCACGGCAACCCGAACAACCCGTTATGGACCGATAATATCTTTCATAATAATGGCCTTGACGCCACAATTACCGATAAAGGCAGAGGAAATGTTACCGGGGATCCACGTGAGTTTGGACTTTTTAAAACACCTTCGCTTCGGAATTTAGCATACACCGCCCCGTATATGCATGATGGGCGTTTTGCAACTCTAGATGAGGTGATCGATCACTACAGCGAAGGATTGGTCTATTCTGAAACGATTGATCCACTCATGAAAACTGTTGCTGAAGGTGGTGTACAACTTACGGAGCAGGACAAAGCCGATTTGAAAGCTTTTTTGCTTTCGCTATCAGATCCTTCCTTTATTAACAATCCGAATTTTAGAGCTCCGGACTAAAATATTAATACAATTAAACAGAAGCCGCAAATCCTTTTTCTAAACGCTGAAAAAGGATTTGTTAATTATTAGCTTAATCTATAATTGTATAAGTCATATTTTGTGTCGAACTATGGTTAAAACGGGCATTTACCGTATATTTGCACTCTAATTTAGAACAAATCTATATAAACGAATGATAAAGGTTAGTGAAACAGCCAAGTCCAGGATCTCTCAATTAATGCGGGAAGACGGCTTTGACGTAAGCAGCGACTTCGTACGCGTAGGCGTTAAGAGCGGTGGTTGCTCCGGCTTGTCGTATGAACTCACTTTTGATAAAGCACTAGGTGATACCGATAAGCTTTTCGAGGATACTCCGGTAAAGATCGTGGTCGATAAAAAAAGTTTTTTATATCTCGTGGGAACCACTTTGGAATATAGTGGCGGGCTCAACGGAAAAGGATTTGTTTTCAACAACCCCAATGCCAACAGGACTTGCGGTTGTGGAGAAAGTTTCTCATTATAAAATGTGTTGAAAAAGGAATATGGGTAAGTTTACTGAAGACGATTTAAAGAAAGAACTCGAAACCAAGGAATACGAGTACGGATTTTATACCGATATAGAATCTGAAACTTTTCCTGTGGGATTGAACGAGGAAATCGTTCGTGCCATTTCAATGAAAAAGGAAGAGCCGGAATGGATGACCCAATGGCGTTTGGAATCTTTCCGTTATTGGCAAGAGATGGTTGAGCCGGATTGGGCAAATGTAACCTATGAAAAGCCGGATTTTCAGAATATATCATACTATTCGGCTCCTAATAAAAAGCCTAAATACGATAGCATAGACGAGGTAGACCCCGAATTACTAGAGACCTTTAAAAAGCTGGGGATCTCACTTGAAGAGCAAAAAAAATTAGCCGGAGTTGCCGTTGACATCGTAATGGATTCGGTTTCGGTGGCAACTACGTTCAAAAAAACACTAGCAGAAAAAGGAATCATCTTTTGTTCTATTTCCGAAGCGATCAAAGAACACCCTGAATTGGTGAAAAAATACATAGGAACCGTTGTTCCGCAGCGAGATAACTTTTACGCAGCTCTCAACAGTGCTGTATTTAGTGATGGTTCTTTCTGTTATATTCCAAAGGGAGTGAGATGTCCCATGGAACTTTCTACCTATTTCAGGATCAATCAAGCCGGTACAGGCCAATTTGAAAGAACCTTGGTCATCGCAGATAAAGGCAGTTATGTGAGTTATTTGGAAGGATGTACGGCTCCAAGTCGTGATGAGAATCAATTACACGCCGCCGTTGTAGAACTCATTGCTTTGGAAGATGCTGAAATAAAATACTCCACCGTTCAAAATTGGTTTCCCGGAAATAAAGAAGGAAAAGGCGGGGTGTACAATTTCGTGACCAAACGCGGAATCTGTGAGACCAATGCTAAGATTTCATGGACTCAAGTAGAAACCGGAAGTGCCATTACCTGGAAATACCCTAGCTGTATCTTAAAAGGAGATAATTCTATTGGCGAATTCTATTCCATTGCTGTAACCAACAATTTTCAGCAAGCCGATACCGGCACTAAAATGATCCACTTAGGCAAGAACACTAAAAGTACGATCATCTCCAAGGGGATTTCGGCAGGAAGATCTCAAAACAGCTATCGCGGTCTAGTGAAGATTAGTCCCAATGCCGACAATGCACGAAACTTCTCGCAGTGTGATTCGTTGCTTATGGGTAACAAATGTGGCGCACATACGTTTCCATATATTGAAGCAAAGAATAAGACCGCCCAAGTAGAACATGAAGCCACCACCAGTAAGATCGGGGAAGACCAGATCTTCTATTGCAATCAGCGTGGGATCGATACCGAAAAGGCCATTGCACTTATTGTAAATGGATTTAGCAAGGAAGTATTGAACAAGCTCCCTATGGAATTTGCCGTGGAAGCACAAAAGTTATTAGAAATAAGCCTGGAAGGCTCTGTTGGTTAATCTATGAAAAGTATGAAAAAAATCGTTTTTGCCATCGCCTTATCAATGGCGTTCATTTCGTGTAAGAATGCTGAAGAAAAAATGCCTGAAGAAAGTAATGAAACTTCAGAGATCACTACCAATTCTGAAACTGCAAACCGTTACAACATTCATTATAAAGGAGAATTCATCTATCTAGCAGATGGCGCTGTACTCAAGGGGAATAATTTCATATTTGGTGTTACTCAAAATGAAAAGGCATTAGAATTGTCCAAAAGGGTTGCCCCTGTAAAAAAAGATGAGTTTGATATGGTTCCTGTTGTTGTAAAAGGGACAGTAGAAAGAAAAAAAGCGAATGAAGAAGGATGGGAGCAGGTATTGACCATAACCGAAATTATTAGTGTTAGTGATACACCTGCCACTCCTGATGTTAAAATAGAAGCAAAGAAAAACTAAGTATGTTACACATAAACAATTTACACGCCGGTGTCGAAGGCAAGGATATATTGAAGGGTATCAACCTGGAAGTTAAAGCCGGAGAGGTTCATGCCATCATGGGTCCCAACGGTTCCGGGAAGAGTACTTTGGCCTCTGTGATCGCCGGTAAGGAAGAATTCGAGATGCATCAAGGGGCCTTAACCTTAGACGGGGAAGATATTTCAGAATTGGATCCGGAAGAGCGCGCACACAAAGGAATCTTTTTGTCATTTCAATACCCCGTAGAGATTCCGGGCGTATCGGTCACCAATTTTATCAAGACCGCGATCAACGAAACACGTAAGGCGAAAGGCTTAGAGGATATGCCTGCCGCCGAAATGCTTAAAATGATCAAAGAAAAGGCAGATATGCTGGAGATCGATCGTAAGTTCTTATCTCGCTCCCTCAATGAAGGATTCTCGGGAGGCGAAAAAAAACGGAACGAGATCTTTCAACTGGCCATGATGGAGCCCAAACTTGCGATCCTGGATGAGACCGATTCCGGCTTGGATATTGACGCCCTAAAGGTGGTAGCCAACGGGGTGAACAAATTGAAGAGCAAAGAGAATGCAGTGGTAGTGATCACACATTACCAACGTTTGTTGGATTACATTGTACCGGATTTTGTACATGTACTCATGGATGGTAAGATCGTGAAATCCGGCGGGAAGGAATTGGCCTACGAATTGGAAGAAAAAGGATACGACTGGATCAAAGAAGAAGTGAACGCATAAGCGTAACATGAAGCAGCAAACACTATGAGTTTAAAAGATAAATTACTATCCTCTTACCTCGCTTTCGAAGACAATTTGGAGCAAGACTCCCCTATTCATGATCTTAGAAATGAGGCTATCAAAATATTCGAATTGAAAGGATTTCCTTCCAAAAAGGAAGAAGCCTGGAAGTATACTTCACTTAATTCATTACTGAAGACTGACTACAGTGTATTTCCGAAGCAATTGGAGCGTTCTATAGAATTCAAGGAGGTTAAAAAATATTTTCTACACGATATCGATACCTATAAGATCGTGTTCGTTGATGGTGTATATAGTTCTTTCCTTTCTGAAACGACACACGATAAGCTTGATGTGTGTTTGATGTCTTCGGCTTTGAACAAAGCAAAATACAAGCCCGTAGTTGAAGCATACTTCAATAAAGCTGCCAAGCAAGAAAGCCTTACGGCATTGAATACCGCATTCGCAAAAGAAGGTGCGTACATCCATATCCCGAAACACAAGGAAGTAGAAAAGCCTATCGAGATCATCAATTTCTCAACCGGAAACGAAGCTGCAGTGTTCCTGCAGCCGCGAAATCTGATCGTAGTAGGTGAAAACGCGCATGTTCAAATAATAGAACGACACCAAAGTCTTTCCGAAAATGAAGTCCTTACCAACTGTGTGACCGAAATTTTTGCCGAAAAACGTGCGCATGTAGACTATTATAAAATACAAAATAACGTGCCGACCGCTTCTCTTATTGATACGACCTATATTTCGCAGCAGCGGGACTCCGATTGTAATGTGCATACCTTTTCCTTTGGTGGCAAGCTTACACGTAATAATCTCAATTTCTATCAAGAAGGAGAACACTGTAATTCTACGTTAAAAGGTATTACCATCCTTGAAGACAGACAACATGTGGATCATAACACTTTGGTTCACCATATCGCGCCAAATTGTGAAAGCCATCAAGATTATAAAGGAATTTTCGGTGATGCTTCTACCGGTGTCTTCAACGGAAGAGTGATCGTAGAAAAAGATGCACAGAAGACAGATGCTTTCCAACAGAACAACAACATATTAATCGATGACAAGGCAACGATCAATGCTAAACCGCAATTAGAGATCTTTGCAGATGATGTAAAGTGTTCACATGGGTGCACCATTGGACAATTGGATGAAGAAGCCATGTTCTATATGCGTTCGCGCGGCATTGGAAAGAAAGAGGCGCGTGCCCTTCTTATGTATGCTTTTGCAAACAATGTACTGGAAAGTGTAAAAATACCGGAACTAAAACGACGTATCAACAAGCTTATTGCAAATAAGATTGGGGTAAGTTTGGGCTTCGAAATTTAACCCTTAAACCTCAATTATGGCGTTGGATGTTCAAAAAATACGAGCCGATTTCCCCATCTTGCAGCGCCAAGTGAACGGGCACCCCTTGGTGTATTTGGACAATGCTGCCACCTCTCAAAAACCACAGGTGGTTATAGATGCGATTGTGGATTATTATTCAAACTACAACGCCAATATCCATCGCGGAGTTCACAGTTTGTCACAAGAAGCGACCGATGTCTATGAAGCGGCTCGAAATAAGATTCAACAGCATTTTGGTATTCAACATGCGCACGAAGTGATCTTCACCGCCGGAACCACTCACGGTATTAATTTGATAGCATCAGGCTTTTCGTCATTCTTGAAAAAAGGAAATGAGATCATTGTTTCAGCCTTAGAACACCATTCAAATATTGTCCCATGGCAAATGCTGTGTGAACGAACCGGCGCCACCTTACAAGTCATCCCCATGAAGGAAGATGGCACCCTTGATCTTTCTGCATACATCAGCTTACTTTCAGAAAAAACAAAACTCGTATTTGTCAACCATATTTCAAATGCATTAGGCACGATAAATCCTATTGAAACCATCATTCAAAAAGCGCACGAAGTCGGGGCTGCTGTGCTTATTGACGGGGCACAGGCATGCTCGCACATTAAACCCGATCTGGCAGCGTTGGATGTGGATTTCTATGTAACCTCTGCACACAAGATGTGTGGACCTACAGGTGTAGGTATGCTCTACGGAAAAGAAGTATGGCTCAAGAAATTACCTCCGTATCAAGGCGGCGGAGAAATGATAAAAGAGGTTTCTTTTGAAAAAACCACCTATGCCGATCTCCCTCATAAATTTGAAGCGGGCACACCCAATATTTCAGGAGGTATTGCATTTGGTGCGGCAATTGATTATCTTAACAATATTGGTTTTGATGCCATCGAAGCGCATGAAAAAGGTTTGCTGGAATATGCCACCGAACAGCTTCTGCAAATCGAAGGGTTGCGTATCTATGGAACAGGTGTAAAAAAGACATCGGTGATCTCCTTCAATATTGAGGGCATACATCCATACGACATTGGTACCATTGTTGATAAATTAGGGATTGCGGTGAGAACCGGACACCACTGCGCACAACCTATTATGGATTTTTACAAGATTCCCGGTACCGTGCGTGCATCTTTCGCATTTTACAATACAAAAGAAGAAGTAGACCGGTTGGTAGCAGCTGTGTCGAAAGCAAAACAAATGCTCACTTAAAAACAAGAAAATGAAAACACTATCATTAGCATTCACACTCGTCCTCGCCTTCATGATCCTTGGTTGTGACGAAACAAAAAAAGTAATCGACGTGGCAGGAAATGTTCAACTTTCAGGGGCTTACAATATCACTTCGGTAGAAGGGATTGCTGTACCCGGAAATTCAGAAAAAAATGTATTTATTTCATTCGCCGCATTAGACAAGTCGGTTCGTGGAAATACGGGTTGTAATACGTTCTTCGGAAATTACACCTTGGACCTCTACGCGCTTTCATTTAAAGACATTGCCGTAACCGAAATGGCTTGCGAAAAGCCTGTCATGGACATAGAGCAAGGCGTATTGGCAGCGCTTAGAAACACAGGCTCCTATGGGCTTCAGAACAACATACTTACTCTTTATTCTAAGAACGATCGCAGCGTGCTTCTAACCGCACAAAAAGACACAAAAGAATCGAATTAGTTATGACCATTAAGACCATACAGGAAGAATTGATCGATGAGTTCGCCATGTTCGAAGACTGGATGCAAAAGTATGAATACATGATCGAACTAGGCAAGTCCTTACCGCTTATCGAGCCCTCGTTAAAGACGGAAGATAAGTTGATTAAAGGCTGTCAATCCAAAGTATGGTTACATTCAGAATTGAAGGATGGTAAAGTGCGTTTTACCGCCGACAGCGATGCGATTATTACCAAAGGGATCGTGGCGATCTTGGTAAGAGTCTTCTCAAATCAGTCCCCGGAAGCTATTTTGGCAGCAGACACCTCCTTTATTGATGAAATAGGCTTAAAAGAACACCTATCCCCTACCCGGGCCAATGGTTTGGTGTCCATGATCAAGCAAATGAAACTGGATGCCATTGCCTATCAAACCCAATTAAAAACGTAACCTATGGAAACTACACCAATTGATACTACCGAATTAGGAGAAAAGATCGTAAAGGTATTAAAGACCATCTACGACCCGGAAATTCCTGTCGATATATACGAATTAGGTCTTATCTATGATGTTTTTGTCAATGAAGATGCCGAAGTGAAGATTTTAATGACCTTGACCACACCTAACTGTCCGGTTGCCGAAACACTTCCGGTAGAGGTAGAGGACAAAGTAAAATCGATAAAGATGATAAAGGATGCCGAAGTGGAGATCACCTTCGATCCTCCATGGACTCAGGACCTTATGAGTGAAGAAGCGAAATTGGAACTGGGCATGTTATAATGGAGAAGGAAATTATAAATAGAGTTGCCAACAGCAAACTAGTTACCATTGATCTGGAGGAATATTATCCGGCAGGAAACCGTTTGCAACTGGATATTGCACCTTGGTTATTGGAGGGCATCGTTCTAAAAGAAAACGACTTCCGCAGCCATGTCTTAGAGACCGACTGGTCACAATACAAAGATTGCTTTATAGCTCTTTATTGCAGCACTGACGCGATCATTCCCGGCTGGGCATATATGTTACTTAGTGTCGCTCTGGCTCCTTACGCGAAAAAAGTTACGGTTGGTTCTCTCGAAATGCTGGAAACTGCTATCTTTTCGGAAATTATTAGTGATCTTTCTATTGAAGAGTACAAAGATAAGCCCGTGATTATTAAAGGCTGTTCTCATAAGCCCATCCCCCCGACTGCTTACACATTACTTGCTCAAAAGCTTCAGCCCGTTGCACAGAGTATTATGTATGGAGAGGCCTGTTCATCTGTGCCGCTATTCAAAAAAAACCGGCAGTAAAATAACACGCTTTACGTTGTAAATTTCGCAGTATTTACAAGATTTTTTATTTCAGAAAGTAAAAAGAAAAAGTACATTTGTTTTATCAAAACCTAAATGATGAGAAAATTAACCTATCTATTTCTTCTCTGTCTCCCATTTTCACTATACGCTCAAGACGCTGAAGAAAAAGAAGCCCCAAAGGATGGTTGGACCAAAGGAGGAAACATTTCGCTACTGTTTAGCCAAGCGGCATTTAATGAAGAATGGACCGGTGGAGGAACATCCAACTATGCGGCTAATTTGAACCTAACGTATGACTTCAATTACCGTCAGGGTCCTCTGGTTTGGGACAATCGTATTATTGCAGATTACGGGATCACAAAAACCAGAGAGCAGGAATTTACGCGAAAAACCAACGATCGTTTAGAGTTGAACTCTGTTTTGGGAAAACAGATTAAAGAAAGCAATTGGTATTACTCTTATTTCCTAAATTTTAAAACTCAGTTTTCATCGGGATACGAATACGGAGAAGATGCAGCCGGCAATGAGGTACGAACCGAAACAACGAAGTTTTTATCTCCCGGGTATTTACAAACCGGCCCCGGACTGCTATGGAAAAAGAGCGATGATCTTAGCATAAATATATCACCTGCCACGGCTAAACTTATTTTTGTCGACAATGCTTTCACAAGTGTTCCCGGCTATGTAGATGGAGATTATTTTGGTGTAGATATGGGAGAATCAACACGTTTTGAATTTGGTGCCTCGGTAAACGGATATGCTAAATTTGACCTAATGAAGAATGTAACTTTGGAGAATATCCTTAACTTGTATTCTAATTATTTGGAAGACCCCCAAAATATTGATATTGACTACACGCTTAATCTTATTATGGCTGTCAACAAATTTATTACTGCCAATGCGACATTTCAAGCAATATATGATGACAATGCCGTGCAAGCATTTCAGATCAGGGAAGCGTTAGGGATAGGTATAACTTATGGTTTTTAATTCTCTAAAAGTTAGGTAAGCAGTAGCGTCATGTGAACCGATCGATGTTTTTATATCTTTGGTTAGTTAGTCTTCGAAAGGTTCATGCTACAAACGAAAAGCCGTCTCTTATGACGGCTTTTCTGTTTCTTCGGTGTACGCATCGTACAGAAAGTGGTTGTATGGGAACCTACTTACATGTATCTCCTTCACCTTTTCATAGACAAGCCGTCTAAATTCTTCAAAATTTTCTTTTTCTAAGGCCGAAATAAAGATCGCTTCCGGGTTTGAAGTATGCATCCAGGTACGTTTCCAATCTTCTAGAGAATAATGCGCCTTGGTCTTTTCGGTCATTAGATCGTCCGCGTCTATCGTTTCAGGTTCGTATGCATCGATCTTGTTGAAAACCATGATCGTTGGTTTATCGGCACTCTCAATCTCGTCCAAGATCTTATTTACGGAGGCAATATGATCTTCAAATGAAGGGTGCGAGATATCGACAACGTGCAAAAGAAGATCGGCTTCTCGTACTTCATCTAAGGTGCTTTTAAAGGATTCTACCAATTGTGTGGGTAATTTTCGAATGAATCCAACAGTATCGGTCAACAAGAACGGCAGGTTGCCTATAACTACCTTGCGAACGGTAGTATCCAGAGTAGCGAAGAGTTTGTTCTCCGCAAAAACGTCACTCTTGCTAATAACATTCATTAAGGTAGATTTACCCACATTGGTATATCCCACCAAAGCCACGCGTACCAGAGAACCCCGATTTCCACGTTGTACCGCCATTTGCTTGTCTATGGTCGTGATCTTCTTTTTCAACAATGCGATCCGGTCGCGAACGATTCGGCGGTCGGTTTCTATTTCGGTCTCACCCGGACCGCGCATTCCAATTCCCCCTCGTTGTCGCTCCAAGTGAGTCCACATACCTGCCAAACGAGGCAATAAATATTCATACTGAGCCAATTCTACTTGGGTTCGAGCATAGCTTGTTTGTGCCCGTTGAGCGAATATATCTAAAATGAGATTGGTTCGGTCAATGATCTTACATTGCAGGATCTTCTCAATGTTCTTTTGCTGTGCAGGAGACAGTTCATCGTCAAAAATGGCAACACCTATGTCATTATCTTCTACAAATTGGCGTACTTCTTCTAGTTTACCCGTTCCAATAAATGTCTTAGGATTGGGCATTTCCATTTTTTGTACAAAGCGTTTCAGTACTTCTCCTCCTGCGGTATAGGCTAAAAACTCCAGTTCATCCAAATACTCCTTAGACTTATCCTCATCCTGTTGTTGGGTGATAAGGCCAATGAGTATGGTCTTTTCGTAATCTAGTTCAGTCTTTTCAAGCATATTTTCAATTTCTTTCACAAAGGTACAAAACACATGGCACTGCTTTTTTCTATTTTACATGTAATTAACAATCAATGCAAGATGTCTTGATCGCTACCAAAAATTAGTCCTGTCCACGCGATAAATTGATAAATTTTCTTGCTCTCAATTTTTTTTAGTGGCAAGAAGAAAGATTTTCCTTTGACTATGCCACATCACAATCTACACAACCTTAACGAGTTTGATGGAAGCTCTTATGAAAATTAACAGTGGGCATAAACAGAAAAATAAGTGTAGTGAGAAAAAAGTGATTATTTCCAGTCTCTGCGACTTTTACAATTCATTAAAATTAACGTATATTTAACACGGCTTTAATCGGAAAATTCTTGCGGTACGTCTAAAAATTATCACAGGAATTTTATAATTGAGAAAATTATATAATTTAGTGCGCAATAACACCCAACCTCAACTATATGGATTTACTATTATCCCCTACATTAACTTCTAACCTTTCCAAAATGTTAACACATACTGCAATGAGTGCTAAAATCTATTTAGCGCTTTTTTTATTTTTTACAACAGCACTTTCTTTTGGTCAAACTACCGTCGATTGTTCTGCAAATCCGTTAAACAATACATTTTGTTATGCTAATAACGACAATTCGTCATTTGAATTTCAAAGCTCCAATGGGTTTCCGTTGCGAATTGTTTTCAATTCCGGTACCGTAGAGAACAATTTTGATGAGGTGGTAATCCTCGATTCCAATGGGATCACCGATCTTAATGAAGAAACTCCTTATGGGAATAACGGCGATCTTACCGGTTTGACCTATACTTCTTCGGGAGATACCATCACTGTAATGATCACGTCCGATGTTTCAAATAGTTGTCAGTCCGGCGGGCAGACCGCTTGGGATTACGATGTTTTTTGCACTAGCTGTCTTAATCCTGAAGTGAGTTTTGCTACCGAAGGGAACTGTGATGGTGACGGTGAGTTCTTTATAAACGTTGATGTTACCGATCTAGGTTCGGCATCAGCTCTGGAGATAACAGACGATCAAGGCTCCACCCCTGTAAGTGCTCCGGGAACCGGCACCTACCAAATAGGTCCGTACGTGCCTTTTACCAATGTTATTGTTACCGTGACCAATCTTGATGATACCAGTTGTGCCGTAAGTAGCGATCCACTCACTTTTGTATGTATTGGTGATGGTGGCTGTGAACTTCTTAACGCAGGTCCCGATGTGATTTTATCTTGTGAAACACCCTGTACTGAATTAGAAGCAGAGATCATCGCTGTACCAAGACTAACAACTTCGTCTTATTTGGTACAAGGTCCCATATGCGATCTTCCTCCTGTTTCAGGGGGAACGCCAACCAACTTAGTAATTGACGACCGTTGGAGCGATGTGATCACGATCCCTTTTACCTTTAATTATTTTCAGAATGATTATACCCAATTGGTAATGGCGGCCAACGGACAGATCTCGTTCGACACCTCTCTTGCTAACCAATTTAATGGATGGAACAGTGCTCCGGAAGATCTTTTGCCTTATACCGATAGCAACTTCCCTCTCAATACCATCTATGGTGCATTTCATGACTTAAATCCTGCGGTCAATCCTGATCCGGCAAGGATCAACTACTTTGTAACCGGGGAAGCTCCGTTTAGGATATTTGTACTAAACTTCAATAATGTCCCACATTTTGGAAGTTCTTGTGACAGTACCTTTTTTACAACACAGCAGATTTTACTGTACGAATCTTTAAATGTCATTGATGTTAACCTTATCAACAAGCCAAGTTGTCCAGGTTGGAATGAAGGGTTGGCCACATTAGGCATCATGGGTAACGACCTCACCGAATTTAGTGTACCTCCGGGCCGTAACACCGGGGTTTGGGAAGCCACTAACGAAAATTGGCGTTTTGTTCCCAATGGGGAACCCACCGGAGCAAGTTCTTTCCAATGGTTGGACCCAACTGGTGCCGTTATTGGAACATCACCAAGAATTACCGTATGCCCCACCGAAGATACTGTCTATACAGCCGTACTTACTACCGAATTGGAAGACGGGTCAACCGAAGTACGAATGGACGAAGTGCTGGTGGAACTCGAGCTGTCTTTTGCCATAGAAGTAACCCCCGATGTACAGGCGTGCGACCAAGAATCGGCAGATCTTTCGGTAACTGTAAGTGGCAGTGGTGCACCAAACGCTACTATTCTATGGAGTACGGGAGAAACTACTCCCACGATTACAGTAAGTGAATCTGGTGATTATACGGTAACCGTTACTGTTGAAAACTGCAGCCTTGAAAAAACGATCAATGTTCAGTTGGAGGATAGTCCGGTGATCGATCTGGGGGCCGATATCGAGACTTGTTTCGAAGCGCCAGTTATCTTAGACGCCTCCCCTACTAACTTCGACCCTGCTATTGCTACGTACGAATGGAGCAAGGATGGTATTGTGTTAGCTTCAGAAACAGATGCGACATTGGTCGTGACCGAACTGGGTGAATATAGTGTTGTTGTAACCATAGGCTTCTGCTCTAGCACCGACAGTATTTTGATAGAACCTAGAAGCGACCTTGAGGTTACGGCAGGTGACGACTTCAAGACCTGTGCCAACGACATACGAACCATAACAGCCACCACCGATGAAACTAATGTTTCCTATCAATGGCTCCTTAACGGTGAACTTATACCCGGCGAAACCGGAAGCAGTATTGAAATTTCTTTCGAACCAAATACTGTGGGAACCCAAACCTATACAGTAATCATCACCAAAGGAGATTGTACAGGTTCCGATAGTGTGGATATCACGCTTTACGAAATTGGTCAATGTGTTATCTCTGAAGGATTGTCTCCAAACGGAGACGGGATGAACGATTGTCTTGATCTGGAATATCTGGTCGACCGAACCGGAGCTTTTTCAGTAGAAATATTTAACCGCTTAGGAACAAGCGTCTATAGCAAATCCAATTACTTGAATGAATGGTGCGGGCAAGATAATAACAACGCCCAGCTCACTACGGGTACCTATTTCTATGTAATTAAGTTCGATCAACCCGATCAAGAATTCGGCGCCGTGAAAAGTGGTTGGATCTACGTAAATACCCAATCTAATTAATACTGGAAACGAATGAAAAGAAAACTATTAATTCTAATATGTCTAAGTTCCTTCATTACACAGGCCCAATCGATTGTGGTCAATGATGTGAACGATTCTCAAACAAACCTTACCGCCGAAGAACTTATACAGGAGGTACTGGTTAGTGGTAGTTCTTGTGTGGAAATTGAGTTGACAAACTTGGCTGAAAATCCCAACGGAACTTCCAATATCAATGAACGCAGTTGGGGCTATTTTCGAGACGGAGGCTCAAATTTCCCTTTTTCTGAAGGAATCATCCTCTCCTCGGGCTTCGCTGTAAGTGCCGAAGGGCCTAATGATAACACAGGAACGTCAGACGGTAGTTCCTTCGACTGGCCGGGAGATGTGGATATCGAGGCCATCCTGAATAATCTCTACGGAACCTCCGTAGATACTAATAACGCCACGGTATTTGAATTTACGTTTAGCTCAAGTCTTAGCGAGATCGATTTCGAATTTATTTTTGCTTCGGAAGAATATGAGGACCAATTTGAATGTAGTGACCTTTTTAGAGATGGTTTTGTATTTCTTCTGAAGGGTCCCGGAATTCCGGATGATTCAGGTGCTCCCTTTGGCGGAACCAATATAGCTGCCATTGAAGGGTCTAACAACGTATTAGTAAGTACGGCTACGATCCACTTAGATCCGGCAGATGATCCCGTAAATGGATTCCTTTGCGGAGGAGAGGTGCCGGGAGTAAACTACTTTCCTGAATTCTATGTAAGTAATGATAATGACAATACCAATGACGTACCCATACAGTTCGATGGACTTACGGCTTCATTGACAACGGCTACCGTAAATATTGTGCCCAATGAGGTCTATACCATAAAGCTTGTGATCGCCGATCGAGGTGATGCTTCATTCGACTCGGCAGTGTTCTTAAAGGCAGGTAGTTTTAATATAGGTAATGTAGATCTTGGGGATGATATTTTATTGGGTTCCGGAGATGCCGTTTGCGAAAATACAGAAGTTACCTTAGACGCCGGTTTTGTTGATGGAGGGACGTACAAGTGGTTTAAAGATGGTGTTGAGATTCCTAATGAAACAAATCAAACACTCGTAATAACTGAGACGGGTTTATACGCCGTAGAGATCGAACTGATCAATTCCGAATGTGTGTTAAACGATGAGATCCTTGTGGAGTTCTTCCCTAACCCCGATTTTGATCTGGGAGATGATCGCCTTGTTTGTGAAGATGAGACCATTATTCTAGACGCAACGGTAACCAATCCGGACGAACTGTCGGACCTCAGTTATATGTGGCTAAAAGACGGAGTAGAGATCCCGGGAGAAACTAATAGTACCCTTGAAGTTTCAGAAACAGGAACCTACAGTGCGGTGGTCACAGGAAATGGTTGTGAGATCACTCAAGAAGTTTTTGTAGAGAAAATTGCATTCACCGTAGATATAGGAGACCTTATCGAGCCCTGTGGTGATTCCAGTTACGAGATTGTTCCGGTTATCGTGGGTCAAGATCCTGTTAATGCTACCTACCTATGGAGCACAGGGGAAACAACGCCTACCATTACCGTATCGGAAGATGGCGTTTACAGTGTGGAGGTTACTATTTTTGGGTGTGTGGAAACAGACGATGTGACCATAAACTTTAGAACCCTTCCCGAAGTAGAGCTGGGAGAAACCATCATTAAATGCGCCCAAGATGTGGCAATTTTAAATGCAACGCCCATAAATACCGATCCAAGCTCGGTTACCTATACATGGTTCTTGGATGGTGGTGTCATTGAGGGAGCTACCGGCACTATGCTTGAGGCTACCGAAGCCGGCATCTATACGGTAGACATCAATGATGATGGCTGTATTGGTTCCGATTCAATAGAAATAACTTTTTACGACAATGAGAATTGTGTGATTTCCCAAGGGATCTCCCCTAACGGTGACGGACAGAATGACTTCTTGGATCTTACCTTTTTGGATGACAAGGAAGACATTAAAAAACTCTCAATTTTTAACAGAGACGGTCGCATTGTATATGAAAAGACGGAATACATCAACGAATGGGCAGGAAATACCACAGACGGAGCAGAACTTCCTGTGGGGACGTATTACTACGTCATCGAATTAAATGCTAACGATCCGGTCACCGGATGGATCTATCTAAACAAATAACCAACTAATAATATAAACAATCTAGTATAATGAAAAAACTATCGCTATTAGTACTCTTAGTAAGTATACTGTGTATCGATTATGCTTCGGCTCAGCAAGACCCGCAGTATACACAATATATGTACAATATGAATGTGGTCAACCCCGCCTATGCAGGGAGCAAAGAAAGCTTATCGGTCACCGCTTTGTACCGTAAACAGTGGTCTGGATTTGAAGGTGCCCCGGAGACCATCACCTTTGCAGCACATTCTCCCATAAGCGACAAAATAGGCTTAGGACTCTCTGCCATAAAGGACGAATTGGGTCCCATTAAGGAAACCAATGTTTTTGCAGATTTTTCCTATACACTACAAGTAAGCGAAAGTCTCAAACTGGCTTTGGGTTTAAAAGCAGGTGCTACATTTCACGATGTAGGTTTGGTGGATCTGGAACTACAGGACCCAAACGACCCGTTTTTCTCTCAAGACATTAACAATACCTATCCCAATGTGGGGGCAGGTGCCTTTTTATATGCCGAAAACTTCTATTTGGGACTTTCTGTTCCCAATCTATTGAATTCT